>DASQTT010000117.1:0-5117 GCA_035641735.1 Actinomycetota bacterium
GCCACCGCTTCTTCAGGGAGTTCTTCGCCGGCTGCGCCCCCGAGCCGGTGGCCTGGTAGTCCTCTTCCTCCCAACGACCGCCCGTGGCGTCGTAGTAGAAGAGCCGGCCCTCGTTCCGGCGCTCGTCGTACCCGCCGAACAGCGGCACGACGACCAGGCCCTGGAGCGCGAGCGGGAAGTTGGCGCGGATCATCTGCGCGAGCCGGTTCGCCTTGCCTTCCAGCGACAGTCGGTCACCGGTGAGCTTCTCGTAGTGCTCGAGCTCGAGCTGGAACAGCTTCACGGTCTCGACGGCCTGGCCGGCGGCGCCGGCGATCGCGATCGCGGAGAAGTCGTCCGCCGCGAAGACCTTCCGCATCTTCGCGTCGGCGATCGCGTATCCGGCCGTCGCCCGGCGATCGCCCGCCATCACGATCCCGTCGGCGAACCGGAGGCCGAGCACGGTCGTGCCGTGTGGCACGTCGATCGGTCCGCTCACGGGCGCCGCGGGGATCGCCTCGGGACGGGTTCGTCGGAGCAGCTCGACGAAGCTCGGATCGGCGCCGAACGATGCCCCGGCCAGGGGCAGCGGGAGCCGATCGGTCACTCCCCGCCCTTCTGGACGTAGGACTTGACGAACTCCTCGGCGTTCTCCTCCAGCACGGAGTCGATCTCGTCGAGGATCTCGTCCATCTCTTCCTTCAGCTCCGCCGCGCGTGAGGTCGCCGAGACCTGGCCCGCGTCGTCGGCGGCGCGGTCACCTCCGCCCTTCTTCTGGGTCTGCTTGCGCTCCTGCTCGGGCATCGTTCCTCCTCTCGCGGATTCTAGCCCTCGGTCCTGCTTCGGCCGATGGCGCTAGGACTGGAGCGCGTCGACCAGCGCGGCCACGTCCTGGGACGCCTCGAGGAGCTCCTCCACGTGGGCCTTCGTCCCGCGGAGCGGCTCCCGCATCGGTATCCGCTGCAGGGCGTCGGCGCCGGTGTCCACGATCAGCGAGTCCCACGACGCTGCCGCGATCGCGTCCGGATACCGGGAGATGCAGCGTCCCCGGAAGTACGCGCGGGTGTCCTCGGGCGGTTCCATCACCGCGCGGTCGACCTCGGCGTCGTCGACGAGGCGCTCCACCTGTCCCGATCGCACGAGACGCTGGTAGAGACCCTTGTCGCGACGGACGTCGTGGTACTGCAGGTCGATGGCGCGGAGCCGGTGGTCGTTCAGGTCGAGACCGCCGCGCTCGCGGTACCCCTCGAGGAGCCGGTACTTCGCGACCCAGTCGAGCTGTCGGTGCAGCGAGAACGGCTCGGTCTCGAGCGCGACGAGGACCGTCTCCCATCGGTCCAGCACCTCGCGGTTGTCCGAGGTGTCGTCCTCGCGCTCGACGTACTTCTTCGCATGCTCGAAGTATTCCCACTGCAGCTGCACCGCGGTCAGGCGGCGGCCGTCGACCAGTGGCACCTCGACCGTGCAATTGATGTCACGGGAGATCTCGTGGAGCGAGCGGACCGGCTCGGAGAGCGAGAGGTCCGGCAGGAATCGGTCCTCGATCATCTTCAGCACGATCGCGGTGGTGCCGACCTTCAGGAACTGGGCGACCTCGCAGAGGTTCGCGTCGCCGATGATCACGTGGAGACGGCGGTACTTCTCGGGGTCGGCGTGCGGCTCGTCCCGCGTGTTGATGATCGGCCGCTTCAGCGTCGTCTCGAGACCGACCTCGGTCTCGAAGAAATCCGCGCGCTGCGTGAGCTGGTAGATCGGCCGGCCGCGTTCGTCCCAGGGCGCCTCCGACCCGAGCTTGCCGGCTCCGCACATGACCTGTCGGGACACGAAGAACGGTGTGAGGTCCCGGACGATGTCCGCGAAGGCGGTCTGCCGGTCGACCAGGTAGTTCTCGTGGGTTCCGTAGGAGTTCCCCTTGCCGTCGGAGTTGTTCTTGTAGATCACGAGACGTGGTGCGTCGGGGAGCTGCGCGGCCACCTCGACCAGCGAGCGCTCGAGGATCCGCTCTCCCGCCTTGTCGTGCACGACCAGCTCTCGAGGGCTGATGCACTCGGGCGTCGAGTACTCCGGGTGCGCGTGGTCGACGTAGTAGCGCGCGCCGTTCGGGAGGATCACGTTGGCGAGCCCGAGGTCTTCGTCCGAGACCTCCCTCGACGGGATCGGCTCGAAGCCCCGCGCGTCTCGGAGCGGCGACTCCTGTTCGTAGTCCCACCGGATCCGTCTGAGCGCGCCCGCGAACGTCGAGATCAGCAACGACGAGGACAGGACGGGATTGAAGTCGGGGACGGCGGAAGCGGCGATCCCGTACTCCGTTTCGGTCCCGAGGACCTTGGGGATGGCCACGCGGCGACCCTACAGGTACTGCCCGGCGTTGACCCGCTCGACCTGCCGCCCGTCCCCCTCGTCGCCGAGGAGCGTCCGAACGTAGACGATCCGCTCGCCCTTCTTGCCCGAGATCCGCGCCCAGTCGTCGGGGTTCGTCGTGTTGGGCAGGTCCTCGTTCTCCTTGAACTCGTCGCGGATCGCGGTCAGCAGGTCGTCGATCTTGATGCCCTTCTCGCCCGTGGAGAGGAAGCGCTTGATCGCTTCCTTCTTGGCGCGCCGGACGATGTTCTCGATCATCGCACCGGAGTTGAAGTCCTTGAAGTAGAGGATCTCCTTGTCCCCCGAGGCGTACGTGACCTCGAGGAAGCGGTTCCGCTCCGAGGGCTCGTACATCTGCTCGACGGTCCGCTCGATCATCCGCGAGACGGCCACCCGGATGTCACCGCCGTGGCGCCCGATGTCGTCCGGGTGGATCGGCACCGACGGGTGCAGGTACTTCGACATCACGTCCTTGGCCTGGTCCGCGTTCGGACGCTCGATCTTGATCTTCACGTCGAGGCGGCCGGGCCGCAGGATCGCCGGGTCGATCAGGTCCTCGCGGTTCGAGGCCCCGATCACGATCACGTTCTTCAGGGTCTCGACGCCGTCGAGCTCACTCAACAGCTGCGGCACGATCGTCGACTCCACGTCGGAAGAGATCCCGGTGCCGCGGGTCCGGAAGATCGAGTCCATCTCGTCGAAGAAGACGATGACGGGAAGGCCTTCCTCGCTCTTCTCCTTCGCGCGCTGGAAGATCTCGCGGATCTGCCGTTCCGTCTCGCCCACGTACTTGTTGAGGAGCTCCGGGCCCTTGACGTTCAGGAAGTAGCTGCGAGCGTCGTCGCGGCCGGTGCGCTCCGCCACCTTCTCGGCGAGCGACTTCGCGACCGCCTTGGCGATCAGCGTCTTCCCGCACCCGGGCGGGCCGTAGAGGAGGACGCCCTTCGGCGCCTCGAGCTCGTGCTCCTGGAAGAGCTCGGCGTACAGGAACGGGAGCTCGACCGCGTCACGGATCGCCTCGATCTGGCCCTCCAGGCCACCGATGTCCTCGTAGGAGATGTCCGGGATCTCCTCCAGGACGAGCTCCTCGACCTCCTCGCGGGGCAGCAGCTCGGTCGCGACGCCCGAGCGGGTGTCGTAGAGGACCGGATCCCCGGCACGGACCGTCGTGCCCAGGAGGGTGCCGGCGAGGTACGCCACGTGCTCCTCGTCGCCGCGGCTCACCACGATCGCGCGGTCGGAGCCGAGCCGATCCTTCACCTTCACCACCTCGCCCGCGCCGTCCGGCGCGAGGATCTCGACCACGTTCAGGGCATCGTTCAGGATCACCTGGGCGCCGGACCGGAGCTCTTCGGTCTCGAGGGTCGGCGCCGGCATCACCCGCATCTTGCGGCCGGCGGTCACGACGTCCACCGAGCCGTCGTCGTTGCTCTTGATGAACACGCCGAAGGTGGCCGGCGGCTGCGAGAGCTTCTCGACCTCCTCCGCGAGGGCTTCGATCCGGTCCTTCTCGCCGCGGAGCGCGTCGGCCAGCTTCTCGTTCTGTCCGGAAGCGCGAGCCAGTGCCTCGCGGGTCTCGATGAGCTTCTCCTCGAGGAGCTGGACCTGCCGGGGGGCATTGGTGAGCCGCCGCCGCAGCAATCCGACCTCCTCCTCGAGGAAGGACACCTGTGTCTGCAGCTCGTGGATGCGCTTCTCGCGCTGTTCGGCCTCTTCGCGACGGTCGGCCATCAGGGTTCACCTCTTCGGGAAGCAACCGATGCTACCCCGCCCACACCGGCCCCTCCAGCGGTCTTTCCCCTCAATACGGCAATCCGGCCGAGGAGGCGGATGCCCGGAACCGGGTAGTTCTCCCGATGCTAACCGGGCTGCACGACACGGGCGACCGTCAAGAACCCCGTGTGCCCCACCATCCGGTGATCGGGACGCACGCTCCGCTCCGTCACGTGCCAGGAGCGTTTGAGGACCTCGAAGGTCTCCAGGTGGACGAAGCCCGCGGCCGGCAGGGCGAGCACGAGCTGCTGGACCTGACCGGTGGTCGGGAGGTAGGCGCAGAGGACCGCCCCCGGCTCGAGGGCCGGCCGGACTGCCTCCAGCGGGCTCCACGGCTCGGGGACGTCCAGCACGAGCCGGTCGAACCGGTCCGGGCCCGCGCCGGCCTCCGCCACGTCGCCTTCCCGCAGATCCAGGCGGTCCGGCAGCTTCCCGAAGAACCCCTCCACGTTCGTGATCGCACGGTCACGGTGCTCAGGGCGCACGTCGTACGAGACGACCCGGCCCTGCTCGCCGACCGCCCGGCAGAGCGCGATCGTGAGCGCGCCCGAACCGGTGCCGGCCTCCAGGACGCGCGCTCCTGGGAACACGTCGGCGTAGACCACGATCGGGCCGAGGTCCTTCGGGTAGACCACCTGCGCGCCCCTCGGCATCTTCAGGACGTAATCGGCGAAGCGGGGGCGGAACGCGGTGAGCACCATCCCGCGAGAGGTCGTGACGCGGGTCCCCTCCGGCCGGTCGATCAGATCGTCGTGGGCGAGCGTCCCGGCGTGCGTGTGGTACACGGCGCCGGCTTCGAGCATCACCAGATACGTACGGTCTCGCTGGTCGATCAGCAGGACCTGCTCGCCGGGCTCGAGCGGGGCGCTCACGCTGAGGCTTCCCGGTTTCGCTCGACGGGCACGGCGACCTCGGGCTCTCGATCCGGGTTCCGCCGCTCGATGCGCACCGCTTCCAGGCTAGCGCAGCGCCTACGGCTCCAGGAACTCCGTCGGGAGCGGCCG
>DASQTT010000118.1:0-8626 GCA_035641735.1 Actinomycetota bacterium
GAGCGTCGTGCCCGCCCCGAGGATCGTCTTCTCCGCGAACGTGATCCCGACCACCCGCGGGTCCCGGTCTCCCCGGACGATCGAGTAGGCCAAGAACGTCCCCATCGCGATGAGGTTGTTGAGGATCGGGGCGAACATCGGCGGCGCGAACCGGCGATGGGCCTGCAGCAGCCCGATCGCGACGGCGCCGACCCCGTAGAAGACGATCTGCGGCATGAACCATCGAAGGAAGAAGGCCCCGAGCTCGACCTCCGCCTGGAGGTCGGGGCGATCCGACGCCAACAGGTACAGCCGGATGATCTGCTCCGCGAAGAGAGCCCCGATCGCGGCGACCACGATCAGGAGGCCGAGCACGAGCGTGATGAGGATGTCCGCGACCTCCCGGGCGTCGTCCGCTCCCCTCGTCTCCAGGCGATCGACGAACACCGGGACGAAGACCGACGTGAGGATCCCGCCGAGGATCAACTCGTAGACGATGTTCGGTGTGAGGTTCGCGATCGTGTAGATCGTGCCGAGCGAGCTGATCGTGACGCCGAGCGCGGCGGTCATCGCGCTGAGACGGAGGAACCCCGTCAACCGCGACAGCGTCGTGCCGACGGTCATCACCGCCGCGTGGTGGACGAGGGACGCTCGGGTGTCCCTCGGGGGCGGGCGCGACTCCGGCGTCAGGGGCTCCGACGTCGGAACAGCCTCCTGGACCACAGACCGACCAAAACCAATCCGGCGCCGATCGTGATGATCAACGCGATCGGGTTGAGCGCCGTGGAGCTCACGACGAGCACGCTCTTGGACAGCTGCACGCCGTCGGGGGTCCTGATGACGACCTCGATCGGGCTTCGCCCGGCCGCCTTGACCTCGGCGTCGAACGTAACCACCTGGTTGTCCTGATCCAGTTCCACGGGGCGGATGCCGCCGTCGAGGAGGTCGACACGGGTGGACCGGAGCACCACGACGACCCGGATCACGCGGTTTCCCGGATCGCCCATCTGGAGCGGGATCCGGCCCGTCCGCGAGGTGAACGTGAGGACGCGGGACGTGTCCGGGGCGAGGTCCGCGAAGGTCCGGCCGGTGACATCGGTGACGGCGTCGATCCACAGCCGGCCGGAGGCCTCGTTCCCGATGTACTGGGCGGCCTCGGCGTAGAGCAGTGCTCGCCGGAGCCGCTGAGCTTCGTCGAGCGGTTCCTGCACGATCGAGGCGAACGCGTCGACGGCGTCACCCGCCGAGGTCAGATCGGCTTCGTAGTCGCTCGAGAAGCTCCCGCGAGATCGTCCGTCGAGCACGGCGGGCTCCGGCGGCGGGTTGATGTCGTCGGGCAGGTCCTGGGCGTTGACCGGTTCGAGGAACGGAGCGCGGGTCAGCCGGCGGATGAGGGGCTTCCACATCGCCGCGGGCAGGTCGCGCGGAAGTTCGAGTGCGAGCCCCCTCTGGATCGGTTTCGGCGGGACGGGGAGCTCACGCCAGATGGTCGCGACCTCCCCGAAGATCACCTGGGCGGCTCGAACCGGATCCACCCAGAGGTCCCGATCGTTCACCAGGGATTGTGTGGATGGGTCCGGCAAGAGCAGGTCCATCTGGCTGCCCGAAGCCGTCGAGATGGTCGCCGCTGGCGGGGGAGCGAGGTTCAACGGGTCGGTGGGGCGCGCGACCGAGTCCGGCGCCGCGAGGATCGTCGTGACGCCGCGGTCGGCGAGCGCGTCGAGCGAGGCTTCGTCCATCGACAGCCCGGGCGGCCGCATGACCCCTTGGTTCGGAGCTTCGTCGAGCAGTCGCTCGAACGTCTCGTCCCCAAGTTCCCATTGTTCCGTGAGGTGCGGTTGGAGCGACGGCAGGAGCGAAGGGATCCGAGGAGAGGCGAACGGGGTGGCGTACAGGCGGACGTGTGAACCCTCCGCGATCTCCCGCAGCCGTTCCAAGGTCTCGGCCGCCGCGAGGGCAGGCGTCGCAGTTGTGGGGACGTTCGTGCCGTCCGACCTCCGATACCCGTCCGCCGCCTGCTCGAGCTGGTCGAGGGCCGCCGGCGACACGACGAGATCGATCGGGAGCTCCTCGCCCGAAAGGCGGGCGTTGGCCACGATCTCGGCGATGGCCGTGACCTGGGCCACGATCCCGTCGCCGGTTGCCAACGTCTCCTCGAACCGAGGGTCGAGCAGCCGCCCGTCCGGCGCGAAGGCGACGGGCGTATCGATCTCGGTCCACCAGGAGAAGCGGACTTGCTTCTCCGGCCGCTGGATGAAATGGATCGCGGCCGTGGTGACGGCCGCGAGCGAGATCCCCTCGCTTCGGAGCTCGAGCTGCAATGGATAGACGCCGGACTCGTCAAGCTGGATCGCCCCGACCAGCCTCGTATCGATCGGGACGAGGATGTCATGAACCATCTCGGGTTCCAGCGGAACCTCGATGAACTGCGTGTCGGCGGCGGCGGGCACGGGTACTCCTTCGACGAGGGCCTGCTCGTACTCATCGCGCGCGCCGATCATGTCCCCCAGTCCCCATCTGAGCTCGGGTATCTCGATCGTCGTATCGCTCTCGTTCGAGACGCGGACTCGCAACCGGATGACAGGGTCTTTCGGCGTGGTCCAGGGGGTCTGCGACACGAGCCGGATCGTGGCTGCGGGGTCGAGCTCGTCCTGCGCCTGAGCCGGCACCGCGGACCCGACGGTCGCGAGGACGACGAGGGCGGCGAGGACGGGGCGGCGGTTCATGCTGGGCGCCAATCGTAGTCCCGCGCCGTCACGCGCCCAGGGCCGAGTCGAGCTGGGCCGCCGCATACGCGACCGCGATGATGAGGAGGAACCCTCCGACCGCCAGCCGGAGCGTCCGCTCGCGGGCACCGAGCGCCACGCCGGCGCCCAGACGGGCGCCCGGAACGGCGCCGACCGTCAGCGCGGCGAAGATCCACAGGTCGATGTTCCCGAGTGCCGCGTGGACGATCGTTCCCGGCACGACCAGGGCCACGATCGCGAGCAGCGACGTGCCGAGCGCCCGCTTCAACCGCATCCCCAGCCATCCCGCGAGGAAGGGGACGATCACGATGCCGCCGCCCACGCCGAGGAGCCCGGAAACGAGGCCGGCGCCCGCGCCGGCGACGGCCAGGAGGGCGGGCGACGCCTCGGCCGAGTCCCGCTTCTCGGTCGGACGGCGGGCGTCGCCCAGGATCCGAACCGCTTGCCACGCCAAGAGGATCGCCGTGGCCAGGAGGAGGAGCGAGGTGTTCACCCACTCGGTCAGAAGCGCGCCGGCGGCGGCGCCCACGAGGCCCGGACCCGCGAGCCACGCCGCCGCCCGCGTGTCGATCTCGCCTCTACGCCGATACGTGAAGGCGCCGGCGAGGGCGGTCGGGAAGATCGCCGGAAGCGGCGTGGCGAGGGCCACGATCGGCGGCGCGCCGAGGAGGACCTGGACACCCGGCGTCATCACGATCCCACCGCCGACCCCGAAGAGTCCGGAGAGCACTCCCGCGGCGAGCCCGATCCCGACGCCGATCGCGACGTCGGCAAGGCTCAACGTAAGAGCTCCGCCGCCCGCTGCAGCACGTCCCGCTCACCGCGGTACGCGGCGCGCTTCAGCGCGCGCTCGAGCGGGAACCAGCGGACCTCCTCCATCTCGTCGTCGCGGTCGTCCGGGTCTCCCCCGACCGATCGCATCAGGAAGAAGTGGACGGTCTTGCGGATCCGGACGTCCTCCCAGACGTAGAAGTACCGCGTCTCGCCCAGCGAGGTCTCGATCTCCGCGCGGATCCCCGTCTCCTCCCGGACCTCGCGGACGGCGGCGTCCTCCATCGACTCGCCGTCCTCGATCCCGCCCTTGGCGAGTCCCCACGCGAGATCACCGCGCCGCGTGCGCCGAGACGCCAGCACGACCTCGATCCCGTCGTCCTCACGCCGGTAGACGACGCCACCCGCGGAGACCTCACGTTTGGTCGGGCCCGCACCGGGTTGAGCGCTGACGGGCTTGCGCTTGCGCTTCCGCTTCGAGCCGGGCGCGGCGGTCTTCGGATCCTTCCTCTTCGCCGCGCGCTTCGCGGCGGAGGCCGAGCGACCCGGCCGGCGTCGCCGCCGCGAGCCCCTCGACCGCGACGGCGCGGCGTCCGTCTGCGCGCCGGACGCGCCTTCGGTCTTCGAGGCCTCCGCCTTCGGTGTCGCCGGTTTCGTCGGGCGGCGACGCCGGCGGCGACGCTTCGCGGCGCCGGCCGGCGCTTCCGACCCGATGACCGGTGCCTCCGACGCGCCTCGATCCTCCGCCATCGGTCGATCCTAGATCCTGGCTCAGGTCGCCCGGTGCCTCCGCCGATGGTTCCTGCAGGCAGGCCGTACATCTGCGACCGCACGAGGAGGCTGGCGTTCCGCATGGACATCGACGAGCTGCTCCGTTATTCGGTGGAACGAGGGGCCAGCGATCTCCATCTCAAGGCCGGCAACGTGCCCTTCGTCCGCGTCGACGGTGACCTCTCGCCCGCGAACCTCGGGTACCTCTCGGCGGCAGACACCGAGCGGTTCGCGACGGCCTTGATGACGCCGCACAAGCTGAAGGAGTTCTCGGAGACGAGCGAGGCGGACCTCGGCTACACGCTGCCCGGCGTCGGCCGCTTCCGGGTGAACGTCTTCCGGCAGCGTGGCGTCGTGGGCCTGGCGATCCGACGGGTCCGAGCGGAGGTCCCCACCTTCGAGGAGCTCCGGCTGCCGCCCGTGATGGCGACGCTCGCGGGCTCGCCGCGCGGCCTCATCCTGATCACGGGTCCGACCGGGACGGGCAAGACGACGACGATCGCGGCGATGATCGGCCACATCAACCGGACACGGCGGACGCACATCGTGACGGTCGAGGACCCGATCGAGGTCGTCCACGACGACCAGCTCTCGATCGTCCAGCAGCGTGAGATCGGCATCGACACGGACTCCTACGCGGCGGCGCTCCGACATGTGATCCGACAAGACCCCGACGTGATCTTCATCGGCGAGATCCGCGACTCCGACTCCGCGCTCGCCGCGATCCAGGCGGCCGAGACCGGCCATCTGGTGATCTCGACCTTGCACACGATCGACGCGATGGAGACGATCAACCGCGTCCTGGACCTCTTCCCGCCCGAGCAGCAGCGCGAGATCCGAACCTCCTTCGCCGGCGCCCTGCGTGGGATCGTCTCGCAGCGACTCGTCGGCCGGGCGGACGGCAAGGGCCGGGTGCCGGTCGTCGAGGTGCTCGTGAACACGGGGCGGATCTTCGACCGGATCGTCGACCCAGAGCAGACCGCCGGCATCCTCGACGTGATCGCCGGCGGCGACTTCTACGGGATGCAGACATTCGATCAGGCGCTCGTGAAGCTCGTGAAGGAAGGCGTGGTCTCTTCGGACGAGGCTCGGCGCGTGGCGACGAATCCTCACGACTTCGACCTCGCCCTGCAGGGAGGCCTCGAGCGCCGCGCCGCGTTCGACGAAGCCGCGATCGGCGACGGGCTGCCCTTCTAGCCTACGGCCGCTCGCTCCGCGGCTCGCTCCATCGGATGCCGGCGGTAGCCGTACGGGATCGCCAGGGCCAGGTACACGGGCACGAACAGTGGCCCCCACGCCATGTACTGGCGGACGTGATGCCGCTCGTGCGCGAGCAGCCGCCCCTCGACACGCACCGACGAGACGATCACGAACCCGACGGTCATCGCCGAACGACCGAGCTTCGGCATCAGCCGGGTGAGGCCGCGCGGCGCGCGATCGAACACGATCAACCCGCCTTCGAGTCGAGGCAGCTGGAACGTGAACGCCCCGAGGAGCAGGCCGAGGAGCGTGTTCGGCGACGTCCACAGGAACCCGAGCCACGTCGGCATGGACCGAACGGTAGCGCCGCCGGTCCGCGCGGGTCCGAAGGGTATGGTTGCGACACCTTGACCACCCTGGAGATCGACCCGCTCTCGAAGGAGCTCGGCGACCGTTTCCAGGCGGCCGGGCACGAGCTGTACCTCGTCGGCGGTGTCGTCCGTGACCTCGTGTCGGGGCGGCTCGCCCCGGACGCCGACTTCGATTTCGCGACCGACGCCACCCCCGCGGAGACCTCGCGGATCCTGCGCGGATGGGCCGAGGCGCAGTACCTCGTGGGCGTGCGCTTCGGCACCGTGGGGGCCCGACGGCGCGGGAACGTTCTCGAGATCACGACGTTCCGTGAGGAGCGGTATCCGGGGGACGAGCGCAAGCCCGCGGTCACCTTCGCCAAGGACATCGAGACCGACCTGTCGCGTCGGGACTTCACGATCAACGCGATGGCGGTGCGCTTGCCCGACGGCGAGTTCGTCGACCCGTTCGAAGGCGTCCGCGATCTGGCCGCGAAGCGGCTCGACACGCCGCTCGATCCGGAGCTGGCGTTCTCCGACGACCCCTTGCGCATGCTCCGCGCGGCCCGCTTCGTGGCGCAGCTCGACGTCTCGCCGGTGTCGGGCGTCGTGGAGGCGATCGGCGGGATGCGCGAGCGGCTCCGGATCGTCTCCTCGGAGCGGATCCGCGAGGAGCTCGACAAGTTGCTGCTCGGCGACCATCCGGGGAAGGGGCTGGCGCTCCTCGTCGACTCGGGCCTCTCGGAGGAGTTCCTCCCGGAGCTCTCCGCACTCCGGATGGAGCAGGATCCGGTGCACCGACACAAGGACGTCCTGCGTCACACCTTCGCCGTGGTCGAGCGGGTCGAGCCGGACGTGGTGCTCCGCCTCGCGGCGCTGCTCCACGACATCGGCAAGCCTTCTACCCGCCGGATCACGGCCGACGGCGTGTCGTTCCATCACCACGAGGTCGTCGGCGCGCGGATGGCCGAGGAACGGCTCCGCGCGCTCCGGTACCCGAACGCCGTGATCGACGACGTGCGGAAGCTCATCGAGCTCCACCTCCGGTTCCACGGCTACGGCGAGGGCTGGACCGACGCCGCCGTGCGCCGCTACGTGCACGACGCCGGACACCTCCTCGATCAGCTGAACCAGCTCACCCGCGCCGACGTGACGACCCGCGACCCCAAGCGGGCCGAACGGTTCGCGATGCTCCAGGACGACCTGGAGGAGCGGATCGCGCGGCTGGCGGAGCAGGAGAACCTCGCGGCGATGCGGCCGCCGCTCGACGGCCGCCAGGTGATGGAACGGCTCGGGATCGAGCCCGGCCCCCTGGTCGGCGAAGCGCTCGCGTACCTGATGGAGGTCCGCATGGACCAGGGCGAGATCCCCGAGGACGAGGCCGGTCGGCTCCTGGACGCGTGGGCGAAGGAGCGAGGCGCGGCCGACTAGGCAGCTCGCGCGACCCGGAGCACCAGGCCGATCGTCCGCGGGTCGCCGTGCCAGTGGTCTCGCACCACGTCGGGGCCCGCCCTCCGGACGAGGTGGCGGAGGACCAGCGCCGCGACGACGGCGTCGTCGATCCCTCCGATCCCCGGCAGGAACTCGGGGATCAGGTCGATCGGCGAGGCCAGCCAGAGTCCGCCGAGCAGGAGGAGCGCCTTCGAGGAACCCGGCACGCGGGGATCGCCGAGGAGGCCGCGGAAGAGCCGCACGAGGTTCGGGAGCAGGGTGAGGAGCTCGCGGGCGAGCGTGCGGCGCCCGAGCCGGAGGAGGACGAGCACCGCGACGAGCCAGAGCGAGACCAGGACGACGAGACCGATCAGGACCCACCGCACGGCGCTAGAGGTCTCGGACGTTGTTGATCGGCCAGATCACGATGACCGCACGTCCGATCACCCGGTCGACCGGCACGAACCCCAATCCGAAGCGCGAGTCGAGGGAGTTCCCCCGGTTGTCGCCCATCACGAAGAGCTTGCCTTCGGGCACTTCGGTCTTGGGGAACGACTCCGTCGTCTGCCGCAGATAGGGCTCCGCGATCTGCACGCCGTTCACGAAGACGTGTCCTCGCCGGCCCCACACGGTGTCGCCGGGCTCGCCGATCACCCGCTTGATGTAGTCGGGGTTGTCCGGAGGCGTGAAGCCGAGCCCCTGGCCGAGCCAATGGGTGAAGGCGCCGACGATGCCGCGCTCCGGCTCCTTGGACGGATCCGGTTCCTCGAACACGACGATGTCGCCGCGCTTGGGATCGCCGAAGTAGTAGGGCACCTTCGCCACGATCACGCGGTCGCCGGGGACGAGCGTGGGCTCCATCGATCCGGTCGGGATCCAGAACGCTTGGATCAACGTGCTCTTGATCAGGAGCGCCAGGGCGAACGCCATGAGGATCAGCCCCGGCAGCTCGGTGAGGAACGAAAGGACCGGGTTCCGTTCTTCCTTCGGAGGCGCCGCCGCGTCGTCGATCGCGCGCTGCATCGCGCTGCGCTTGTCGGTCCTCACCCGGTCAGGGTACCGGCGCGCGTCGTCGTTCGCGGGAACAAGCGGCGCCCGTGGACAACGAGCAGGGCGATGCCGGCCGTGACGGCCAGATTCCCGAGCGTTGCCCCCAGGAGTCCGGCGCCGACCGCGAGCGCCAAGTCCGCGCCGCGGAGATCGGCGATGAGCCAGGCATGGCGAAGCCCGGCGTAGAGAAGGAACGCCGCGAGAGCCCACACCGGCAGCAGCCCGAGCAGCACGGGCACGTGGGGGGCGAAGAAGAGCCCGAGGACCAGGAACCCGCCCCCGAGCAACACGTTCATCCCCGCCGTCCGGGCCCCGAGGCGAACGTGG
>DASQTT010000119.1:0-3464 GCA_035641735.1 Actinomycetota bacterium
CCGCCGGCGTCATCGCCGCCCGCGGTCCTTCGGCGTGAGCATCCATCCCAGGCCGAGGGCGAACAGCAGGAGCCCGAACGGTGCCCCGATCACGGTCATGATCAGGCTCATCCCCGTCACGAACAGGATCGAACCGAACACGACGCCGCTCAGGCTGGGGAGCTCCCACGGGATCCGCGGGGGGTCCGAGTCGTGGATCTTCTGCATCTCGCATCACTCCTCTCACCCCAACGAGACGAGGAGGGGGTCGGACGCGTGACATGGATCGGGCCTCGGGATGTGTCACGGATCGGCGGTCCATCTCGTCCCGTGGGACGATGAGGAGCAGAGCCAGGGAGGTACGCGTGAGCGATCCCTTCGCGGAGCTCCGGTCGCTGCTGTTCTCGATCGCCTACCGGATGCTCGGCAGCGCGACCGACGCGGAGGACATCGTGCAGGAGACCTACCTGCGCTTCCACCGCGAGGCGGCCTCCGGCAGGGACGTCGAGTCGCCGAAGTCGTACCTGTCGGCCATCACGACGCGCCTGTGCATCGACCACCTGCGGTCGGCGCGCGTCCGTCGGGAGACCTACGTGGGTACGTGGCTCCCCGAGCCGATCGTCACCGACGACGAGTCGGACGCGGAGAGCCACGCCGAGACCGCCGATTCACTCTCGATGGGCTTCCTCGTGCTGCTCGAGAGCCTCACGCCCGTGGAGCGCGCGGTGTTCCTCCTGCGCGAGGTCTTCGAGTACGAGTACGGGGAGATCGCGGCGATCGTCGGGAAGAGCGAGGAGAACTGCCGGCAGATCTCGGTCCGCGCGCGCAAGCAGGTGCAGGCGGGACGGCCGCGGTTCGAGGCCTCGAAGGCCCAGCGCGAGGAGCTCGCCCGTCGGTTCTTCGCCGCCGCCGCGGACGGGGACGTCGAGGGCCTCACGAGCATGCTCGCGGCCGACGTCGTCGCGTACGCCGACGGTGGCGGCAAGGGGCTTGCGTTCCCGAAGCCCGTCCACGGCCGCGACCGGGTCGCGCGGCTCCTGCACGGCGCGGCCGGCGCGGGCAGGCGCTTCGGCGTCGTCGCCATGCGCCTCGCCGAGATCAACGGACAGCCGGGCGCGGTGTTCCTCGACGCCGACGACGCGCCGGTGGCGGCGGTCTCGCTCGACATCGCGGACGGGCAGATCCAGACGGTGCACGCCGTGAGTAACCCCGAGAAGCTCGCGCACCTCCGCGCGCTCATCGGTCCGCACTGACGGGTTCAGCCGGCGGTCCGTGGGTAACGCCTGGTCGTGCCACGGATCGGGTTCCACGCCTCCCACGAGCAGCTCTCCCCTGCGGATCTCCTGGCGGCGGTCCGCAAGGCCGAGGACGCCGGCTTCCAGGCGGCGACGTGCTCGGACCACCTGGCGCCCTGGAGCGAGCGGCAGGGGCACTCTGCCCATGCCTGGCCGTGGCTGGGCGCCGCGATGCAGGCGACCTCCTTGCCCTTCGGGGTCGTCACCGCCCCGGGTCAGCGGTACCACCCCACGGAGATCGCCCAGGCGATCGCGACGCTCGGCGATCTGTTCCCGGGACGGTTCTGGGCGGCCCTCGGCTCGGGCGAGGCGCTGAACGAGCACGTCACCGGCGACCGCTGGCCGACCAAGGACGAACGCGACGCCCGCCTGCTCGAGTGCGTCGACGTGATCCGCGCGCTCCTCCGCGGCGAGGAGGTGACGCACGACGGCCGCGTCAAGGTCGACCGCGCCCGCGTGTGGAGCCTGCCCGAGCAGACGCCCCTGCTCTACGCCGCCGCCGTGAGCGAGGAGACCGCACGGACGGCCGGCGCCTGGGCCGACGGCTTGATCACGGTGAACCAGCCGACGGACGTGCTCCGGCGCACGATCGACGCGTTCCGAGGAGGCGGCGGCGGCGACAAGCCCGTCGCGATCCAGATCCACGTGTCATGGGCGGAAGACGAGGACACCGCGCTCGAGATCGCCTTCGACCAGTGGAGGACCAACGTCTTCGGCTCCGAGCTCGCCTGGAACCTCGAGACACCCCAGCAGTTCGACGCCGCCGCGAAGCACGTCCGCCCCGAGGACGTCCGGGAGGCCGTCCTGGTCTCCGCGGACCCGACCCAGCACGTGAAGTGGCTCCGCGAGCTGGCCGAGCTGAACGTCGACGCCCTCTACCTGCATCACGTGGGCAAGGAGCAGGATCGGTTCCTGGAGGTCTTCGGCGAACGCGTCCTGCCGGAGGTGACCGGATGACGACCGCGCGCACCAGCGACCTGTGGTGGAAGAACGCCGTGATCTACTGCCTGGACGTCGAGTCGTTCCTCGACTGGGACGGCGACGGGATCGGCGACCTGGCGGGGCTGACCGAGCGGATCGACTACCTCGCCGGCATCGGCGTCAGCTGCCTCTGGCTGATGCCGTTCCAACCCTCGCCGAACCGAGACGACGGCTACGACATCACCGACTACTACGGGGTCGACGATCGCCTCGGCTCGCTCGGCGACTTCGTGGCGCTGATCCGCACCGCGAAGGACCGGGGCATGCGCGTGATCATCGATCTCGTCGTGAACCACACGTCGGATCGGCACCCGTGGTTCAAGGCCGCTCGCGCTTCGAAGAACTCGCCGTTCCGCGACTACTACGTCTGGCAGGACGAGATCCCGGCCGAGCCGAAGACCGAGGTCGTCTTCCCGGACGCCGAGGACAGCATCTGGGCATGGGACGAGAAGGCCGGGCAGTACTACCTGCACCACTTCTATTCCCACCAGCCCGATCTGAACATCGCGAACCCGAAGGTGCGCGACGAGATGGCGAAGATCGCCGGCTTCTGGCTCGAGCTCGGTGTGGACGGCTTCCGGGTGGACGCGGTGCCGTTCCTCCTCGAGACCGGCGGGACCGCAGGCGACGTCGAGCTCGATCCCCACGACTTCCTCAGGGACCTCCGGTCGTTCATGTCGCGGCGGCGTGGGGACGTGATGATGCTCGGCGAGGTGAACCTGCCCCACAAGGACCTGCAGCTGTTCTTCGGCGGACCGGACGGCGACGAGGTGCAGCTGCTGTTCAACTTCATCTTGATGCAATCGATCTACCTCTCGCTCGCGAGGGAGGATGCCCAGCCGATCGCGAAAGCGCTGCGCGAGACCGTGCGCAAGACCGACGACCAGCAGTACGCGAACTTCCTCCGCAACCACGACGAGCTCACGCTCGACAAGCTCACCGATACCCAGCGGCAGGAGGTCTTCGACGCCTTCGGGCCCGAGGAGGACATGCAGCTGTTCGGGCGTGGGCTCCGCCGGCGGCTGCCCTCGATGCTCGGCGGCGACGAAGAGCGGATCCGCATGGCGTACAGCCTGCTGTTCTCGCTGCCGGGCACGCCGGTCCTGTTCTACGGCGAGGAGATCGGGATGGCCGAGAACCTCGAGATCGAGGGTCGGCAGAGCGTGCGGTCCCCGATGCAGTGGACCGACGAGAAGAACGGCGGGGTCT
>DASQTT010000120.1:0-2834 GCA_035641735.1 Actinomycetota bacterium
ACGGAGTGGGGGGCACAGCCGACCCGATGTCCCTCGCCGCGAAGCTCCGAGACCTTGTCGAAGTACTCGTCGGGCGAGCGTTGCCGGAAGCGGGGGATACCGCCCCGCGCATAGGCGGTGAGGAGGAGCGCGATCTCGACACCGGCCTCCTCGGCGGCCTCGATCGCAGCCCGGGCCTCCGGGAGACCGAGGTAGTGGAACTCGCCGACCGCCGTGTAGCCGGCCGCGCGCATCTCCCGGTAGACGTCCGCGTACTCACGCCGGACCGTCTCCGGTGTGTGCCGCTCGGCCTCCTCGATCATCGCCTCCCGCCAGGCCCAGAAGTCGCCGCCCGTGCGGCGTCCGCGGAG
Source organism: Actinomycetota bacterium (assembly GCA_035641735.1). Classification (GTDB taxonomy): domain Bacteria; phylum Actinomycetota; class UBA4738; order UBA4738; family HRBIN12; genus JAJNBA01. The sequence continues at coordinate 351 of DASQTT010000120.1, forward strand.
CGCCCGCTGGAATGCGTGGCTGTGGGCGTTGACGAAACCGGGCAGCGTGAGGCGTTCGGCCACGGGAGAGATCGTCACACGTTCGGCACGCTTCCGTCACCCACCCGCGCGAGATTCGGCGCTACGGTGAAACCGGGGAGGAGGTCGGGGGAACCTCTCCAGACGGCCCGGAATTCCGCGCGAAACCAAGGATCTATCCTTGTTCGCATGGCCGAGCGCGTCCTGCCCCCACGCGTGGCGCAGATCCCCAACGCTCTGACCGTCGCCCGGTTCGCAGCGATCCCGGTCTTCATCGCCCTGGAATACCCCGCCGAGGGCGGCAAGAGCTGGCCGGCGGCGATCGTGTTCGTGGCGGCGGCGCTCACGGACCAGCTCGACGGCTGGCTCGCGCGCCGGTGGCGCGTCGAATCCCGCTTCGGCACCGTCGCCGACCCGCTCGCCGACCGCCTGATGATCGACGCTGCGGTCGTCCTCCTCTGGTACCACGACCGCCTCCCGTGGGTCGCCCTCGTCCTGATCCTGGCGCGGGACCTGGTGCTCGTGGCCGGGTATAAGCTCGTCATGCCCCGCGACTACGAGCTTTCCGTCAGCTTTCTCGGCAAGGTCGCGACCTGGATCCTCTATGCGTCGCTGGCGCTGATGCTCGTCACGAGCCAGGGAACGGATCTCCCGTACGTCCTCTTCTGGATCGGGCTTGGACTCGCGATGGTTGCCGGCGTCCTCTACGTCGCGTCGGCGTTCCGGAGGGCGGCATGAAGGCGGTCGTCATGGCCGGGGGAGAGGGGACGCGCCTGAGGCCGCTCACGTCCAACCAGCCGAAGCCGATGGTTCCGATCGTCGGCAAGCCCTGCATGGAGCACATCCTCGAGCTCGCGCGGCGCCACAGCATCGAGGACGTGATCGTCACGGTAGCGTTCCTGCCCCAACCGATCAGGAGCTACTTCGGGGACGGCAGCTCGATCGGGATGAACATCGAGTACTCGGTCGAAGAGTCCCCGCTCGGGACCGCCGGCTCGGTTCGCCTGGCAAGCGCCCGACTCGACGACACGTTCCTCGTCATCTCGGGCGACGCACTTTGCGACTTCGACCTGACGAAGCTGATCGAGTTCCACCGAGAGCGGGGAGCGACGGCCACGCTGGCGCTGAAGTCGGTGGAGAACCCGCTCGAGTTCGGGATCGTCGTCACCGACAGTGACGGCAGGGTCGAACGCTTTCTCGAGAAGCCGTCGTGGAGCCAGGTCTTCTCCGACACGATCAACACCGGGGTCTACGTGCTCGAGCCGGAGGTGCTCAACCACGTGCCGACCGACCGGCCGTACGACTTCTCGAAGGAGCTCTTCCCGCTGCTGCTCGAGATGGGCCGCCCGGTCTACGGGTACGTCGTCGACGGGTACTGGCAGGACATCGGCAACCTCACCCAGTACCGCCAGGCGAACTTCGACGCGCTCGACGAACGGGTGAAGCTGGAGATTCCCGGTGTCCGGCTGCGGGGCAACATCTGGCTGGGGGAGGGCGTGGAGATCGACGACGTCGATCGGATCGAGGCGCCTGCGTTCGTCGGCAACTACTGCCGGATCGCGACGGACGCCACCGTCGGTGCGTACTCCGTCCTCTCGTCCAGCGTCACGCTCCGGGATCGTGCGCGCACCGTCGCGTCGGTGATCGACGCCTCGACGCACGTCGGCCGCAGCGTCCTGATCGAGAACGCGATCGTCGGCCGCTCGTGCGACATCCGCTCCCATGTCCGCATCCACGAGGAGGTGGCGATCGGCGACGAGGTGACGATCGGCGCCGAGTCGGTCGTGATGCCGGGCGTGCGGATCTTTCCCTTCAAGGAGGTCGAGTCGGGCTCGCAGGTCTTCGAGAACCTGGTCTTCGAGTCGCGTGGCTCGGCCCACTTGTTCTCGGCCCAGGGGGTCACCGGCCTCGTCAACGTCGACCTCACGCCGGAGAACGCCCTCAGGCTCGCAGCAGCATTCGGGACCGCGCTCAAGCGAGGCGCCCGCGTCGTCGCCAGCCGGGAGGCGCAGGATGCGTGTCGCTTGATCAAGCGGGCGATGATCTCTGGCCTCACCTCGACCGGGGTCGAGGTCGCCGACCTGCGTGTGCTGCCTGCGCCGGTCGCACGTCACCTCCTCAAGAGCCACGGCTACGAGGGAGGCTTCCACGTCGGGATCAGCGCGAGCGATCCCGAGGTGCTGAGGATTCAGTTCTTCGAACCGCCCGGCATCGAGCTCGGCGACGCGATGCAGAAGGAGGTCGAAAAGCACTTCAGCCGGCTGGAGTTCCGGCGGATGGCGGCGCCCGAAGTCGGCGGGATCATGTATCCCGCCCGCGCCCGGGAGGGATACGCGGACGACCTGCTTGCCGGCCTCGACGTCGAGGCGATCCGGGCCCGCGGGTTCAAGATCGTGATCGACTACGGCTACTCGGCAGCGTCGTTCGTGTTGCCGCTTCTGCTCGGCCCGCTCGGCGTCGAGGCGG
>DASQTT010000121.1:0-28555 GCA_035641735.1 Actinomycetota bacterium
GGCCGTCGGGATGTGCGCGGTGTGGATGCTGCGAGGAGAGGCGCCGGACGAGCCGACGCTCGATCAGCTCGCCGAGGCCGACGCGGCGATCCGCAGCCTCACGGAGCTGCCGGACGCCTTGGACCGGCTCTCGCGCGAGGCGAAGGCCGGGTGACGGAACGGCGGATCCTGGTGGTCGGGGCGGGGTTCGCCGGCCTGCACGCCGCGATGGGCCTGAAGGAGGCCGTGACTGCCGGCCACCACGTCACGGTCGCGAACGCGGAGAGCTTCTTCCAGTACCAGCCGTTCCTCCCCGAGGTGGCCTCGGGGACGATCGATCCTCGCGCCGCGGTCGTGCCGCTCCGGGGGGTCCTCCGGCACTGCCGGCTGCTGGTCGGCGAGGTCACGCGGATCGATCACTACGCCCGCCGGGCACTGGTGCGCATCGCGACCGGGGAGGAGCGAACCGTCGCCTACGACGTGCTCGTGCTCACCCCGGGCTCCCGGTCGCGCGTCCTGCCGATCCCGGGTCTCGCCGAGCACGGCATCGGCTTCAAGACCGTGCAGGAGGCGATCTACCTCCGTAACCACGTCCTCTCGCAGCTCGACGTGGCCGCGAGCGCGGAGGACCCCGATCGTCGGCGCGCGGCGCTCACCTTCGTCTTCGTCGGCGGCGGATACGCGGGCGTGGAGGCGTTGGGCGAGCTCGAAGACCTCGCCCGGGACGCGATCGCGAACGATCCCGGGCTCCGGTCGTCCGACATGCGGTGGGTCCTCGTGGACGCGGCGGACCGGATCCTGCCCGAGCTGTCGGAGGATCTCGGCTCGTACGCGGCCGACCGGCTCCGCGACCGAGGCGTCGAGGTCCTGCTGTCGACCCGTCTCGAGTCCGCCGAGGACGGCGTCGTGCGTCTGTCGGACGGTCAGGCGTTCCCGGCCGAGACGCTGGTGTGGACGGCGGGCGTGAAGCCGTCACCGCTGGCGCGGAACTCCGGCCTGCCCGTGGACGAGCAGGGCCGGGTGCCGGTCGACGCGTTCCTCCGGATCGAAGGGCTCGACGACGCCTGGGCGGCCGGGGACGCGGCGGCCGTGCCCGACGCCTCGAGCGGTTCGGTCGCGCCACCGACCGCGCAGCACGGCCTGCGGGAGGGACGGCGCTTGGCGGCGAACGTCACCGCCGTCTTCGAGGGCGGCGAGGTCCGGCCCTTCGCCTACACGAGCATCGGCGGGGTCTGTTCCCTCGGCCGCTACAAGGGGGTCGCGATCGTGAAGGGCGTGCGGCTCCGCGGGTTCGCCGCCTGGGTCGTGCACCGTTCCTACCACCTGCTCGCGATGCCGACGTGGACGAGACGGGTGAAGATCGCGATGGATTGGACGGTGGCGCTCCTGTTCCCACGTGACCTGGCGCAGCTCGGTTCGCTCAGGAGCCCGCGAGAGCCGTTCGAACGCGCTGCCGGGGACTGACCTAGGCGCCGCGCTGGCGCTGGAGCTCGCTGGCCGCCTGGAGCGCGGCGTGGGAACCGGCGATGTCGGGCATCTCGTGACCGGTCGAGAGCTCCTCGGCCGCCCACCGGGTCATGTCGCGGATCGAGATGATCCCCACCACGTCGTCGCCCTCCACGATCGGGAGGTGGCGGATGTTCCGCGAGACCATCGCCGCCGCCGCCTCCGTCAGCTGCGCCTTCGGCGAGATCGTCACGAGGTCGCGCCGCGTCATCCCGTGCTCGACCGTCGTCGAGTGCGGATCGCCCCCGGCGGCGACGAGGTTCACGATGTCGCGCTCCGTCACGATGCCCACCAGCTTCTTGCCGTCAAGCACGACCACGGAGGAGATCCCGTTCGTCCGCATCATCTTGGCGACGTCGGCGAAGGACTCCTGCGGGCTCGCGGCCTTCACGTCCCCGTGCATGATGTCCCCGACGAGCATGCGGTCCTCCTCGTTCCGGTGGCGGCGAAAGCCTACTACGGGCCTCATCGGCGGCTCACGTCGGATGGCATGATGCGCCGATGGCGAAGGCGACGTACGTCGCGAACGTGACGTTGTTCGACGGCCGGGCCGCGAAGGCGAACCGCGGGGTCCTGTTCGGAGAGGACGGGATCGCGTGGGTCGGCGCGCACGCGCGAGCACCGCGGGAGGCTCGCGACGCGCGTACGGTCGACGGCGCCGGCTCCACGCTCTTGCCGGGCCTGATCGACGTCCACGTCCACCTCCAATTCGACGGGGGTCCCGACTTCGAACGCGAGGCGAAGGAGCTCACGACGCCGGGGCAAGCCGCGATCAAGGCCGTCGTGAACGCGAGGCGGAGCCTTCAGGCCGGCGTGACGACGGTGCGCGACCTCGGCGGGTTCGGCGGCGCGAGCATCGACGTGGCCCGAGCCGTGGCCGCCGGCCTGGTCCCGGGCCCGCGGATCCTGGCGGCCGGGCGCGCGCTCACCGTGAGCGGCGGCCACGGCCACAACATCGCGTTCTCACGCGAGGTGGACGGTGCCGACGCCGTCCGGGCCGCGGTGCGGGAGGAGATCCGCGCGGGCGCTACCGCGATCAAGCTGATCGCGACGGGCGGCGTCCTGACGCGGGGGATCCCTGTGTCGTTCAGCGCGTTCACCGCGGAGGAGCTCTCGGCCGGCGTCCGGGAGGCGCACGAGCGCGATCTGCCGGTCGCGGCCCACGCGATCGGCGCGAACGGGATCCGCGCCGCGGTCCTCGCGGGTGTCGATTCGATCGAGCACTGCAACCAACTCACGGCCGCCACCGCGCGAGAGATGGTGGAGCGTGGCACGTTCCGGTCGCCGACGATCTGCGCGATCCGGGGGATCGACGAGCACGCGGACCGGGTCCCGTCGTACGCGGTCGAGAAGGCGCGAGCGATCGAGGAAGATTCCCGCCGATCGCACCGGACCGCGCTCCGGGCGGGCGTCCGTCACGCGTGTGGGACCGACGCCGGCACGCCGTTCAATCCCCACGGCAACGCGGCCCAGGAGGTCGTGCACATGGTGGATTGGGGGATGCGCCCGCTCGAGGCGCTCCGCGCGGCGACGGCGAACGGCGCGGAGCTGCTGCGGCTCGACGACGTGGGCACGATCGAGGTGGGGAAGCGCGCCGACCTCCTCTTGGTCGCCGGCGATCCCGTCCAGGATCCAGGCGCGTTGCTCGGCCGGAAGCGGGTGTGGCGGGAGGGCCGGCCGGTCTAGGGCTCGTGCAGGACCCGCTCGAGCACGTCCACGCCGCCGCCCAGCGCGGCGAGGTCGTCGGGAGGAAGATCCCCCAGCGCGGCCGAAAGACGCTCGAGGCGCCGGGCGCGTCCGAGCCGGAGCGTGCGTCGTCCTTCCGCGGTCGCGCGGACGAGCACCGCGCGCGCGTCGTCCGGAACGGCTTCGCGGATCGCCAGGCCGTCCCGGACGAGTCCGTCGACCAGCCGGGTCATCGTCGGCGGCTCCACCTGCTCGATCCGAGCGAGCTCACCGATCCGCCTCGGGCCGGCGAAGACCAGGACCGACAGCACCGAGAGTCGGGGAGCGGAGATCCCCAGCGCCTCGTCCTCCATGCGCAGGCGACGCAAGAGGTGGATCGCGGCCGAATGGAGCCGGTCCGCGATGCGCTCCACCTCTCGCGTCGGGGAAGTTCGCCTTGACGGAGCCATCTATAGTTAGTTAGCCTAACGAAGTATCCTCGGAGAGGACGAAGATGGCAAGCAGCGAGCGCGAGCTGTTCCGGGCGATCGAGGCCGGGAACGGCGACACCGTCCGCACGCTACTCCGCGAGGATCCGGGGCTCGCGGCGGCCCGCGACGAGCACGGCGTCTCGGCGCTGATGCGCGCGATCTACCGCTTCGACGCCGCGACGACGGAGCCGATCCGCCAACGGGTCGGCGACCTCGACGTCTTCGAGGCGGCGGCCCTCGGCGACGAGCCGCGCCTGCGTGAGCTCCTCGATGGCGAGCCGGCCCTCGTGAGCTCCTATTCCGCGGACGGGTTCACCGCCCTGCACCTCGCGGCGTTCTTCGGGCACGCCGGCGCCGTCGACGTGCTGTTGGAACGCGGCGCGGAGGTCGACGCGTTCGGTCGCGGCTGGATGACCGGCACGGCTCTGCACTCGGCCGTGAGCCGGAAGGGCGCCGACATCGCCCGCCGTCTCCTGGAGGCGGGAGCGAACCCGAACGCCCGCCAGTCCGCGGGATGGACGCCGCTCGCGGCCGCGGCCAACAACGGCGACCTCGCCAGCCTCGACCTGCTCCTGGCGGCCGGCGCGGATCCGTCGGCGACGAACGACGAGGGACGCAGCGTCCTGCAGCTCGCAGAGGAGCGGGACGATCCCGCGACCACCGGACGCGTTCGCGCCGCGCTTCAGGCCGCGCCGTAGCCGGCGAACACGTACTCCTGCTCCATCGAGTCGCACGGGTTGCCGCGCCCGAACAGGATCCTGCCCTCGGTGACGTCCGCCACGGTCCAGAACACCGTCTTCGACTCGGGGTGGCCGAGGTCCGGGTGCCGGCAGACCTCGTTCGGCGGGTTCTCGTGGTCCGACAGGATCTTGCGGAGCGTCTCGGGCGTGACGGACGCCGGCCCCTGCTCGGCCAGCAGGTCGCGGGCGCGGCAGAACCGGACGTCCGAGCGCGCCGCGTACGCCGGATCCCCCTCGAACGGACGCATCCGGTCGGTCACGTAGTGGTTCGTGTGGACCATCCGGTCGTCCTCGCCCAGCCGCGTGATCTCGACGTCGGTCGCGCTGCCTTCGACGTTCGCGACGTCGCCGTACCGGTCGGCGAGCACGTTGTTGTACGAGGAGGCCCGATCGGGCCGGATCGCCTGTGCGACCATCTCGTGGAGGTTGCGGGCACGGAGCATCTCGAACACCTGGTGCGCGCGTGAGATCCCCACACGCTCGTCGTTCGGGCTGAGCTCGTTGCCGGTGAGCGAGAGGCCGGCCTGGCTCCAGCCGACGCTGATCCACGGCACGCCGCCGATCTGCAGGATCGTCGGCTCGTCGTCGACCGCCTTCTCGATCGCGACGATCTCCGCTTCCCTCTCCGGCCGGAGGTCGTTGTTGTGCCCCACCCAGAGGTGGCCGTCGGCGGTGGCGGCCGGGCCGGCGACGACGTCGCTGCAACGTCCCTCGGTCGTCTTCGCGTAGGGGGCGTACCAGATCTCTTCGATCGTCGCGGCGAACAGCTCGAGGGGGTCCACGCCGGCGCCCTCCGCGCAGCCGTCGAGCTCATCGATCAGCCGCGGGAGCGCGGGGGCCGTGACGTCGCGGTAGGCCTTCGCGAGCGAGAGCTGTTCCCCGCGGGTCCGGCCCTCGGGGAGCTCGCCGTCGAGGAGGGCCACGCTGCGACCGATCTGCTCTGCGCCGAGCTCGCCCATCTGGATCCCGACCTCGCGGTGAGAGCCCTTGACGCGGTAGAGCTCCAGGGGATGCGGCGTCACGAACGGATGCTACCCCCTCGTTCCGTCCCCTTCCGAGGTTCTGTCACCAGGGGGGATTACGGTTGGCCCATGACCCCCAAGCCACCTACCCAGGGAAGGTGACCGCATGTCCACCGATCTCCTGATCGCCGTGTTGGCGGGGTGCGTCGGCGCCGCCGCCGGCGTCCTGATCGTGCAACGGAGGCGCCCGCCGGAGGCAGACGGCCCGCGGCCCGATGAGGCCGCCGAGACGCTCCGTGCGCTGAACGCCCAGCTCCACGCGGAGCTGACCGCCCGGCTCGAGGTTCAGGCGGCGGAGCTCCGCAGGATCGCGGACGCCGCCGGTCAGCGCGATCGCGTGACCGAGCACCTGCGCGACGGTCTGGACGCCACCCGGCAGATCCTCGAGCTGATCCAGGCCAGGGACGAGGAGCGACGCGGCTCGGAGACCGAGAACCGCGAGGTCGTGCGTCGCCTCGCCACCGTGCTGGCGGGCGGCAACACGAAGGGCCGCGCTGGGGAGCACGTCCTGCGCGAGCATCTCGGACAGCTGCCCCCGTCGATGCTCGCGGCGGACTTCCGCGTGAACGGCAAGGTCGTCGAGTTCGGCCTGCGGCTGCCGGACGGTCGCCGGCTGCCCATCGACTCGAAGTGGGCGGCGGTCGCCGAGCTCGAGGCGATGGAGGCCGAGGAGGATCCGACGCGGAGGGCCGAGTGCGCTCGCAAGGTCGAGCGAGCGGTGGCGTCCAGGGCGAAGGACGTCGGGCAGTACATCGACCCGGCCGTCACCGCCCCGGTCGCCGTGGCCGCCGTCCCGGACGCCGCGTATCAGGTGCTCTCCCGGGCCCACGCCGTCGCGTTCTCGAGGAACGTCGTGATCGTGCCGTATTCCACGGCCCTGCCGATCATCCTCTTCCTCTACGCCCTGGTGGAGCGCTTCGGGGACGCCGCCGACGTGCAGGCGGCGCTGGCCGAGGTCGGCACGCTGCTCGACGCGATGGACACGATCGTCGAGAACAAGTTCTCGAAGGCCGGCACGATGATCGCGAACGGGGCGGACGAGTTCCGCTCGCACGTCGGGAAGGCCCGCGGCTCCATCGCCCGGGCCAGGCAGGTCGAGCAGCTCGAGCTCCCGGACGAGAATCAGCTGCCGCTGCCGGCGTCCGACGCGGACGACGGGATCTTGTCGATCGTGGGTTGATCCGTCGCGGACTACGCTCCCGCGGGATGGACTTCGACGAAGCACTCGATCGGTTCGGCTTCCACATCCGCGAGGAGCGCGGCTTCGCCAGGGGAACGCGGCTGCACGTCGCGTCGCCGAACCGCTTCATGACCTACATGGTCCACGCCGATCCCGACGGAACGGCGATCTTCAGCTGGGAGTTCGCGCTCGGCGAGTTCCTGCTCACCCGCGGGATCCAGGTGGGCTCCGACGAGACCCTGAACCAGTTCGCCTACCCGCGTGAGGACGTTCGCGGGCCGCAGGACGGGGCGTGGCTCGCCTCGGCGATCGAACAGGCGGAGGCGTTGCTCGCCGACGTCCGGCTCGACCGGCCCGAAGGCTGAAGGGACCGCGGAACGTGAGGGCCGGCGCGCCGTTCGGCGCGCCGGCCCATCCACCGCTCGCGATCAGACGATCCGGACGTTCTGGGCCTGGGGACCCTTCTGCCCCTCCGCGATGTCGAACTCCACCGCCTGGCCCTCTTCGAGGTTGCGGTACCCGTCCCCGGTGATGCCCGAGTAGTGGACGAACACATCGGGACCGTCGGCCTGGGTGATGAAGCCGAACCCCTTCTCGGGGCTGAACCACTTCACGGTGCCTGTTGCCACTGGCGATCCCTCCTTCCGCGGCCGGTGCGGACGTGTCGCACGTGCGTGTCCGTCGGCCTACCCGGCCTCGGCCGGGGAGGGAACTGCCAGAGCAACGGCGGAACCGAGTGCTGCATGAACCCTCGATCCGAGCGTACCCGATGCGCCCGGGGGCCGCCACGGCTGGGCTGCGGCGAGGCCGAAAGCCTGCGGTCCAGCCCCTCTCAGGCCGTCGACAGCGTCTCGCGACGGTCCGGCTCGTCCAGCCCGGCGGTGACCACCGGGATCGTGACGGTGAAGACGGAGCCTCGACCGGTCACGCTGTCGACGGCGACGTCGCCGCCGAGGCGACGGGCGAGCTCGCGGACGAGGTGCAGTCCGAGACCGACCCCGCCGTGCGCCCGGGTGGACGACTGATCGATCTGGACGAACCGGTCGAAGATCCGCGGCAGATCACCTTGAGAGATGCCTTCGCCCTCGTCCCGCACACGCAGGATGAGGGATCCCTCGCGCACGGCGGCCTCGACCCGGACCGCCGTCGCCGGCACCGAGTACTTCAGCGCGTTGTCGACCAGGTTCGCGACGATCTCCTGCAGCGCCACCCGGCTCACCGGCACCGATCCGACCGGGCCTTCGACGTCGATCGCGATCCGGTCGGCGGCGCCCGGGAACCCGCGGCGCACGTCGTCGAGGATCTCCTCGACCGGTGCCCGGTCCTCGTTCAGCGCCTCGTCGCCGTGCTCGAGGCGTGCCTCCCGAAGCAGGTTGGCGACGAGCCGCTGGAGGTGGGCCGTCTGCCGGGCGATCGTGTCGGCCGCCTCGCGCGTGCGCTCGTCCGCGTCCGACCGTGACTGCAGGAGCTCAGCGAATCCGCGGATCGTCGTCAGCGGTGTTCGCAGCTCGTGCGACGCGGCCGCGACGAAGTCGTTCTTCATCCGGTCGAGCTCACGCAGCTCGGCCACCGTCTCCTGCTCGCGTGCGAGGAGGACGGCGAGCTGCTCCGCCTGCTCGTGCACCTGCGAGTTCTGCCTCCGGAGCGTTCGCGTCGTCCCCACCATGACGGGCAGCAGCAAGACGTAGAGGGCGAGGAGGCCGGCCCCGAGGGAGATCGTCAGCGGGTCGTCCAGCCGATCGATCTCGTCCTGGATCGAGGAGTAGTCCTGGTAGATCTCGATCACGGCGTCCACGTCCGAGGCGTCACCCGCTCCGTCGACGCGGACCGGGACGTAGGTCTCGAAGAGCTCCTCGGCGAGCCGGCGTTCGCTCACGTTCTCCGGCTCGTCGAGGTCGGAGATCTCGCTCGATACCTCTCCGTCGAAGGCCTCCAGCAGGTCCTCCTCCGGCTCCGGCGTGAGACCGATCTGCGACCGGTCGTTCGAGAACAGCACGGTGCCGTCCGGCGCCCAGATCTTGATCCGCTCGACCCCCGCGTGATCCATCGCGAACCCGTGGATCGCTCGGTCGAGCTGTTCATAGCGCGATCCCCGGATCGGGGCCTCCAGGTCCGTGCGCCGGAGGAGCGGCGCGACCACGCCCTCGGCGATCAGCTCTGCCCGGACGGCAGCGCCCTCCTCGGACCTGGCGCGCAGGTCGCGCTCGCGCGTGGTCGCGATCACGAAGCCGATCAGGACGAACACGAGGAGGCTGGTCACGGCGAACCGCCACACGATCGACGTGCCGCGGAGCCGTTCGCGGGCCATCTCGAAGGTATCGGCACCCCCCAGGACCGGTTGAACGGCGTTGGCGAGGCGAGGCGCTACGCTCACCTCGTGGGCTTCTCGAGCGCGCTCGTGCTGTTCGCCCACCCGGACGACGCCGAGTTCTCGTGCGGCGGCACCGTCGCGCGGTGGTGCCGCGAGGGCTGCGACGTCCATTACGTGTGTATCACCGATGGCTCCGCGGGCTCGAACGACCCCGGTACGACCCGTGAAGCGATGCGCGATGTGCGGGCCCGTGAGCTCCAGGCGGCGGCCGACGTCCTCGGCGTGGCGTCCGTGACCTTCCTCGGCGAGCTCGACGGGTTCCTCGAGGTGACCGCGGAGACGCGCCGGAAGGTGACCCGGGAGGTTCGCCGGCTGCGGCCCGAGGTGATCGTGGCGCCGGACCCGTCACGGCTCTGGTACGGCAACAGCTACATCAATCACTCGGACCACAAGGCCGCCGGCGCGCTGGCGCTCTCGGCGGTCATGCCGGACGCGCCGACCCGCGTCCTCTTCCAGGAGCTGGAGGACGAGGGCATCCAGCCGTTCGAGGTGCCGAACCTGTACCTCGTCGCCGACGAGCCCGACACCTTCGTCGACATCACCGAGACGTTCGACGTGAAGATCAAGGCCCTCCTGGCCCATGCCTCGCAGATCGGCGACGGGATGGAGGAGCGGGTCGCCGAGCGTGCTCGCGCGCTCGGCGAGCTGGCCGGTTGCGAGTACGCCGAGGCATTCAAGACGTTCGCGTTCGTGGACGAGGGGTCTGGGGAGCCCGATCAGCGCGAGTGGAGCCCCCAGGGAGCGGGGTCTGGGGGCTCAACCAGCGAACGCGACCAGCGCGAGCGTAGCCCCCAGGAAACCGGATAGGCGAGGGGACGATGGAAGAGCCCGAGGAGCCGTACGAGCTCACGCCGGAGGAACGCAAGGACATCCAGGCCGACCTGGACGACCTGGCGTCGATGCGCACGGCGTTCGGCGGCCAGGGCGTGAAGGGCGTCGTGATCGCCTGCCAGGAATGCGGTTCGAACCACTTCTATGAATGGGAGCTGCTCCGCGACAACCTCGAGCACATGCTGACGTCGGGGGAGCCTCGGATGCACGAGCCCGCCTACAACATCGTCGAGGAGGAGTACATCCAGTGGGACTACGGCAAGGGCTACGTCGACGCCCTCGCCGACACCGGGCTCGACCTCGACCGCCGGATCGAGGTCAAGAGCTGCCCGTGGTGCCAGACGCCCCTCGCCGACGATCACGCCTACTGTCCGCGATGCGGGCGCTCGATGGGTCCCGTCCGGCTCTATCAGGAGCTGATCGGCAAGGGGATGGACGACCGCGACGCCCGCGCCCTCCTCGTCCGGGCCGGATTCGAGCCGATCTAGGTCTCTCTTGACTGGGGCTACGCTCGCGCTGAGCGTGCTCGCGGCTCGAGCCTCAGATCGCTTAACGCTTCCGGCGCACCTTGTCGAAGGCCGGCGGCTCCAGCACACACTCGTCGGGCGTCTTGTCGGGGCGGAGGCCGCGGAACGACGGCGCACGCATCTTCCCGGTCGACTTCGTGTACTCGTGGTACTCGACCTCGCACACCAGCTCGGGCTCGACGAACCGAGCGCCCTTGAGCTTGGCGAACGCCGGATCGTCGATCGGCGGCGTGGTTCGTTCGAGCTTCTCGAGCTGACCCATCAGCCTCTCGAGCATCCGATGGTCGAAGCCGGTGCCCACCTGCCCGACCCATCGGAGCTTCCCGCCGTCGTAGGCGCCCACCAGCAGGGCGCCGAAGCTCCCCGAGCGTCCTCCCTGGCCCGGCGTCCAGCCCAAGATCACGCAGTCCTGCGTCGAGATCAGCTTGATCTTGCGCCAGTCGGGCGACCGCTTCCCCGGCACGTACGGCGACCCCTTCCGCTTCGCCACCACGCCCTCGAGGCCGAGCTTCCGCGCCTGCTCGACGAAGGCTTTCCCCTCCTCGTCGACGTAGGTCATCAGCTGGAGCCTCCGGTCCTCCTCGACGACGAGCTCCAGCAGCTCGCGGCGCTCCTCCACCCCGAGGCCGACCGTGTCGCGGCCGTCGAGCCACAGCAGGTCGAAGACCACGTACGACACCGGGATCTGTGCCGAGACGCGCTTGATCTCGCGCTCGTTCTGGAGGTTCATCCGCTGCTGGAGGACCTCGAACGAGGCCTTGCCCTCGGCGTCGACGGCAACGATCTCTCCGTCGAAGATCGCGTTCACCTCGTCCACGAGCTCGTGGAGCATGTGCAGCTCCGGGTACTGGTAGGTGACGTCGCGCCCGCGGCGCGTCGAGAGTGCCGTCGTCCCGGTGTCCATCGTGGCGAGCGCGCGGATGCCGTCCAGCTTCGGCTCGAAACGCCATGCCGGATCGTCGAACGGCTGCCCCCCGCCCTCGGCCAGCATCGGTTGGTACCGGGGCGGCGACGCGATCAGCGGCACGACCTGGTGGGACGCCAGGAACACGAGCCAGTCCGTCCTGGTCTTGACGAGGTGGTACTCGAGCGCCGGGTAGCGCCGGCCGTGGAGCCGGAAGCTCACCTTCGTGTCCGTCCACTCGAGCGTCTCGTACCAGCCGTCGTCGAAGATCCGTACCTCGCCCGCGCCGTAGTGCCCCTCCGGGATCGTCCCCTCGAACGACCCGTACTCGAGCGGATGCACCTCGGTCTCGACCGCGAGCCGGCGCTCGCCTTTCACCGTCGGCAGGCCCTTCGGGACCGCCCACGAGGGGAGGCCGCCGTCGCGCTCTAGGCGGAGGTCGTAGTGGAGACGGGTGGCACGGTGCTTGTGGATCACGAACGAGTTCCCGGTGCCGACGGCGCTGCCGGGGGCCGGCTCGGTCGTCCCCGCCTCGCCGAACTCCCGCTTCCGCACGTACTCGTAGAGGTTCGGGTCGCGCGACGCCTCCACGATCTCGTCCGACGACTTCCGGGCGACGGCCGGGGCGGCCGTCCGTGGCAGGGGGGCGCCGACGCGCGGCTCTTCCTCCTCGACCTTCACGTCGAGCGCCTCGAAGGCGGCCGAGAGGTCCACCTCCTCGGTCAGGACGCCCTGGAAGAGGTCGCCGCGTTCGGCGAAGCGCTCCCACACGTTGTCGATCCGGAAGTCGCCGGGCTCGAAGCCGCCTTCCTCGACCTCGTCCCAGGCGAGCGGCGTCGAGACGGTCGCGCCGGGCTCGGGCCGGAGGGAATAGGCGGCAGCGATGTTCGCGCCCTGCCGGTTCATGTTGTGGTCGATGAAGACCTTGCCGGCGCGGTCGGCCACCCGCCACGCCATCGTGACGCGGTCCTTGTCGGCACGCCCGATCATCCGACCGCACGCCCCGACGAACGCGCGCACCTGCCCGTAGGTGTAGGCGCCGCGGCGGACCGGGACGTAGATCTGCATGCCGGTCGCGCCGGACGTCTTGGGGTACGAGGGGATCGAGAGCTGATCCAGCAGCACCTTCACGTGGCGCGCCACCGCGAGGACGTCCTCGTAGGTGTAGGGCGGGAACGGGTCCAGATCGAAGAAGAGGTAGTCGGGATGCTCAACGTCCTCGCACCGCGAATGCAGCGGATGCATCTCGATGCAGCCGAGGTTGGCGACGTACAACATCGTGGCGGTGTCGTCCACGACGAGGTAGTCGATCACCCCGGTCTTGGAATCCTCCGAGAGGACCTTGCATCGATGGATCCAGTCCGGCGTGTGCGACGGCGCGGTCTTCTCGTAGAAGAACGGGCCCTCCGCGCCGTCCGGCATCCGCTTCATCGTGAGGGGGCGCCCGCGGAGATGCGGCCCGATCAGGTCGGCCACGTTCGCGTAGTACGCGATCAGGTCTCCCTTCGTGTACCCCTCGCTCGGCCAGAAGACCTTCGTGAGATTCGACAGCCGCAGGTCCCGGCCGTTCATCTCGACGAACCAGGCGTCGCCCTCCTTCCTGGCGTCGAGCGGGACCGGCAGCTCCACCGTGAATGGGCGAGCACTAGACCTAGGCCGCGTTCGTGGGGACATCGCCATCGATGCTACGTCGGAGGTCGCCATCGGCCGTTCGGGTGTTGCCTGACCGGCCCAGGCGGTCGATATCCCGACGACAGAGACTAGAGGTCCGTCGATGAGCTTCCCCGCCGATCGCGAGCAGCACTGGCAGCCCCGGCCGCTGGTCGCGCTCGGGCTCCGCCTCGTTTCCGTGCTCGTGCCGGCCGCGGCCGGCGCCGCAAGCGCGTACGGGTTCGCGACGGCGGTGCCCCTACCCGACGGTCTCGCCCGTGCCGGCTGGCTCGTCGTGCTCGTGGCGATCTCCACGCTGGCGGCGGCGCTGGCGGAGCGGGTCGGCCGACGCTTCCTGCCGCTGGCGGTCCTGTTCCGTCTGTCCCTGGTGTTCCCCGACCGCGCGCCGTCGCGGTTCGCGATCGTCCGCGGCGCCGGTAACGTGCGGCAGCTCGAACGCCGGATCCACGACGCACGCGAGCACGGGGTCGACCCCGAGCCGGCGCGCGCCGCCGAGCAGATCCTCGGCCTCGTGTCCGCCCTCTCGGCCCACGACCGCAAGACGCGGGGTCACAGCGAGCGCGTCCGGGCGTTCACCGATCTCGTGGCGGCCGAGCTGCGGCTCGCGGACGACGATCGCGACCGGCTCCGGTGGGCGGCGCTCCTACACGACATCGGCAAGCTCCAGGTCCCCTCCCGCATCCTCAACAAGCCCGGCCGGCCTGACCCGCGGGAGTGGGAGCGGCTGCAGGAGCACCCTGCGGCCGGCGCCCGGATCGCCGCCCCGCTGCTGGCGTGGCTCGGTCCGTGGGGCCAAGCGATCGAACAGCACCATGAGCGGTTCGCCGGCGGCGGCTACCCGGGTGGGCTGGCCGGCGATGACATCTCGCTGGCAGCCAGGATCGTGAGCGTGGCGGACTCGTTCGAGGTGATGACGGCCGCCCGGTCGTACAAGAAGCCGATCAGCGTCCCGGCGGCGCGACGCGAACTGGCCACCTGCGCCGGGGACCAGTTCGATCCCGCGATCGTTCGGTCGTTCCTGAACGTGTCACTCGGCCGGCTGTGGTGGACCGTCGGGCCGGCGTCGTGGACCGCGCTGCTGCCGGTGATCGGGCCCGTGCAGCGCGCGAGCGGTCAGGTCGCCGCGGCCGCCGGTTCCGGCGCGGCGGCCGTCGCCGTCGGCGCGGGAACGCTCCTGTCGGCATTCGCCGGCACGGCCACCGCGTACGACACCGGCGGCGGGCCGGCGATCACCCGCTCGGTGCTCACCGGAGCCGACCCCGGCGCGTCCGAACCGGGGCAGGACGAGGACCACGGACCGGGGACCGATCGCGACGACGATGGAGGACGGCCGACGGACGGAACGGGCACGGTCGATCCCGGCGGCGGGAACGAGGAGCCGCCGGTGGACGAACCCCCCGACCCGGTCGACCCCGATCCCGTGGACGAGGTGCTCGACGATCCCGGCGGAGCCGTCGGCGAGGTCGTCGACGGCGCGACGGGCGCGGTGGACGACGTCGTGGACGGAGCGGGGGAGACCGTCGACGACGTCGTGGACGGCACGACCGACGTCCTCGACGACGTGGTGGGAGCGGGGACGGACGCGCTCGACACGGTCACCGGCGGCTCGAGCGACGCGGTCGACGGTGTCGTCGAGAGCGTGACGGGTACGGTGGACGACGCGATCGACGACGTGACGGACCTGACCGGAGGCCTGCTCGGCGGCTGACCGGCCGCGCCACGACGCCCGGAGGGCGCGTCGGCCGTGGCGGCTAGGATAGGTTCTCGAGTCCAGCGTCCCGGGGGGAGCGACCCTCGGGCACGGCCGTTCCCGGGAGGACGTCATGCCCAGAGCCATGTGGAAGGGAGCTATCTCCTTCGGCCTCGTCACGATCCCCGTGAGCGTCTATCCGTCCACGGAGGAGAAGACGCTCCGGTTCAACCAGCTGCACGACGAAGACGGCGGACGGATCCGCATGAAGCGCGTGTGCTCGGTCGACGGCGAGGAGGTCGGGTACGAGCACATCGTCAAGGGCTACGAGTACGAGAAGGATCGGTACGTGATCCTGACGGACGAGGACTTCGACAAGGTTCCCGTCGAGTCGTCGCGTCAGATCGACATCCAGCAGTTCGTCGATCTCGAGGAGATCGACCCGATGCTCTACAAGAAGTCGTACTACCTCGTCCCGGAGGAGACGGGGGCGAAGGCCTACGCGCTGCTCCGCGAGGCGATGAACAAGGCCGGCAAGGTCGGCATCGCCAAGGTGAGCTTCCGCGACAAGGAGCATCTCGCGGCGTTGCGTTTCAGCGACGAGGCCTTCGTGCTCGAGACGATGTTCTGGCCGGACGAGATCCGCGAGGCGGACTTCGGCGGCGTGGACGTCGACGCGAAGATCCGCGACAACGAGCTCGAGATGGCGCAGACGCTGATCGACAACCTCACGTCTGACTGGGATCCCACCCAGTACACGGACCAATACCGCGACGGGCTCCTCGGGATCGTCGAGGCGAAGATCAACGGCCAGGAGATCGAGGTCGTCGAGCCCGAGCCGACCGCCAAGGTCGTCGATCTCATGGAGGCGTTGAAGGCATCGGTGGCGGCGGCGAAGAAGGAGACGAAGCCGGAGCCCAAGAAGCCGGCCGGGCGCAAGCCTGCAGCGAAGAAGCCCGCCGCGAAGAAGACGGCGCCTCGGAAGAAGGCCGTGGGGGAGTGACACTCCCGGCACCACGGGCGGGCCGATGAAGCTGATCACGGCGATCGTGAAGCCGCATCGGCTCGACGAGGTGAAGGACGCTCTCCGCGAGATCGGCGTGAACGGCCTCACGACCACCGACGTCGAGGGGTTCGGGCGGCAGCGGGGGCACACCGAGGTGTACCGCGGCGCCGAGTACCAGGTGGACTTCGTCCCCAAGGTCCGGGTCGAGGTCGTGGTCGACGACGCGGACGCGCAGGGCGTCGTGGACGCGATCGTGAAAGCCGCGCGGACCGGCAAGATCGGCGACGGCAAGCTCTGGGTGAGCGACGTCGAGCAGCTGATCCGGATCCGGACCGGCGAGATGGGCCCCGACGCGCTGTAGCGGCGTGGACGAGGGGTCTGGGGGCTCAAGAAGCGAGCGCGATCAGCGCGAGCGTGGCCCCCGTCAAAAGGGACCCGAGCCCGTCGTCACCCTGAGATTCGAGCTCGAAGCGCTCGAGCGGGCCTACTCGCGTGGCCACCACGGGATGTGGGCGGCGCGCCGGCGCGCCGAGCTGGTGGATGCCGCGCTCACCGAGCTGTTCCGGCGTGCCGGCGCGCCGCCCGGCGTCGCCCTCGCCGCGGCGGGCGGGTACGGCCGCGGCGGCCTGCTCCCGCGGTCGGACATCGACCTCCTGCTGATCCACGACGGACGGGACCTCGACGTCGTCGCTCCGCTGGCCGACGCTCTGCTGTATCCGCTGTGGGACGCGGGGTTCGAGGTCGGGCACGCCGTACGGACCGTGGAGGAGTGCGAACGGGCCTGTGAGCGGCTGGACGTCGGCGCCTCGATGCTCGACCTCCGTCACCTGGCGGGCGACGAGCGGCTGAGCAGGGACGCCGGCCGGAGGGTCGAGCGATGGGCGCGGTCGGACGTGCCTGCGTTCGTCGCGGCGATCCGGGACGACGCCGTTCGTCGGGCCGAGCGGTTCGGCTCCACCGCCCATCTCCTCGAGCCCGATCTGAAGGAGGGGTCAGGGGGATGGCGCGATGTGCATTCGGTCCATCTGATCGAGCGGTCGGTCGGAGCTCGGCTCGAGGACGCGGGGCTCCTTCGCGGCCGCGAGCGCGAGGCACTCACGGCCGCGGAGGAGTTCCTCGCCCGCGTTCGGAGCGCGCTGCACCTCGAGTCGGGACGTCGAGCGGAGCGGCTCGTCGTCGATCACCAGCCGGCGATCGCTCGCGCGATGGGCTTCGAGGACGAGCCGCGCTTGGTAGCGATCGACGGCCTGATGCGGGCGTTGTTCGAACACGCGCGACAGGTCGAGTTCTTGCTGGCGGCGGTGATCCGTCGGTCCCTCGAGCCGGGCACGCCGGCCGTGGAGCCGCCGGCCGACGCGGCCGCGGTGCTCGAGGCGCTCGCGTCCGAGGCCGAGGCCGGACGCGAGCCGCCGGCAACGCTGCTGGACGCGATCGACGAGGTCGAGCTCCCGGATCAGATCGACTGGGAACCGCGCGTCCGCGCGGCGTTCCTCCGCCTGGTCCGAGCGGGCAACCGCGGCGCCGCTTCGCTCGAGGTCCTCGACCGGCTGGAGCTCCTCGAGCGGTTCCTGCCCGTCTGGCGCGAGGTGCGCTGCCGCCCGCAGCGCGACCCCTACCACCGGTACACCGTCGACGCGCATCTCACGAACACGCTGAGGGCGATGTCCGGGATCCTCGCCGGCGAGGGCGCCGTGGAGGATCCCGTCCAGGCCGAGGCGGTGCGCCAGGTCGCCGATCCCGACGCGCTCCTCCTCGGCGCGCTCCTGCACGACATCGGCAAGACCGGCGAGGGGCATCACGTCGTGGTCGGCGAACGGGTCGCCCGGTCGATCCTCGATCGGATCGGGATCGACGGGGTCTCCGCCGAGCTCGTGCGCTTCCTCGTGAGCCGGCACCTGCTCCTGCCCGACACCGCGACGCGACGGGATCTGACCGACGAGAATCTGATCATCGACGTGGCGGCGGACGTCGTCTCCCCCGAGCGGCTGGCCGCGCTCTACCTCCTCACCAAGGCCGACGCCGAGGCGACGGGGCCGGCAGCCTGGACGCCGTGGCGCCGAACCCTGATCCGGGAGCTGGTCGCGAAGGTGCAGCACGTGCTCGAACGGGGACAGATGGGTCCGGAGCTCGCGGGCCGCCTGGCGGAGGGGGTCGACCGGTTGCGCGACCTGCTCCGGAGCGAGCCGCCGGCGGACGTCGAGGCGTTCCTGCGCCGGATGCCCCGCGGCTATCTCCTGAGCGTGGAGCCGGAACGCGCGGCCCGACACTTCGTCACGATCGTCCCGCCCCTCGGGGCGAACGAGGTGCGAGCGGTCCAGCACGAAGGCGGCCGCGCCGGGACGTACGAGCTCCTGGTCGTCGCCCAGGACCGCCCCGGCCTGCTCTCGTGGATCGCGGGTTCGCTCGCGCTGGCCGGGCTCTCGATCCTGACGGCGCAGGTCTTCACGACCGACGATGGCGCGGCGGTCGACGTCTTCGAGGTCGAGGGCGTCTGGGAGCGCGACGTGGTCGAGCGCCGCTGGCGAGCGTTCCGCGGAACGCTCCGCCGAGCGATCGACGGCACGCTCTCGCTCGAGCACCGCGTCGACGAGAAGCGCCGCTGGTATCCGGCTCCTTCCCTCGACACGCCGTTGAGCGTCAACGTGGACGACGGCGCGTCGGATTTCGCGACCGTGATCGAGGTCGGCGCGGCCGACCGGATCGGGCTCCTCTACGACATCACCCGGACCCTGGCCGAGCTGGACCTCGACGTGCACGTGGCGAAGGTCGCCACGTACGACGGCCGGGTCGTCGACTCCTTCTATGTCCGGGGTCCGGGAAGCAGGAGCACGATCGACGACCCGGCGCTGGCGTCACGCCTGGAGGAGGCGCTCCGCGCCCGGCTCACGCGGTAGACGACGAGACGAGGAGCTGGCGGAAGGTCACGCCCGACCAGTAGGCACCTGCAACGCGGCCGCGAGCCGCTTCGCCATCTTCGGTCCTGCGGCATCCTCCTCGTGCTTGAAATAGCAGAAGACATCAGCGCCGGAGTCGAGCGCCGGCCCGATCCGGCCGGCCCAGTCCGCGAGCTCCTCGTCCGTGTACTCGCTCTTGCGCAGGCGGAGGTAGCCGACCGGTTCCCACGAAAGGTCGTCGGGTCCCGGGTCCTTCTCGTCCGTCTCGGCCACGCACCACGCCACCCCTTGGGACCTGAGGAGTTCCCTCGCCTCCACCCAGGACGGGTGGCGGAATTCCATCGCGAACCGCCGACCCGGCGGGAGGTATCCGACGAAGGCCTCGATCAGTGAACGGTCGTAGTGGAGGGTCGGCGGGCACTGGAACAGGACGCATCCGAGCTTGTCCCCGAGGAGCTCGGCGAGCTTCAGGAAGTCGCGGACGTCCTCGTCGGTGTCGGCCAACCGCTTGAAGTGGGTGATCCGCTGGTTCGCCTTCAGCGTGAAGGTGAAGCCCTCGGCCGCCTGTTCCCGCCACGTCGTCAGGGACTTCTCCGTGGGGAAGCGCCGGAACGTGTAGTTGATCTCCACCGACGACAGTTGGCCGGAGTAGTAGGACAGCATCTCCCGGTTCTTCAGGCCCACCGGGTAGAAGACGCCGTGCTTCCAGCCGTCGAAGGAGAACCCGGAGGTGCCGAGATGGAGGCGGCCGCCCATCGCGTGCATCATGGCATGCGATGACGGGACCGGAGGAGTCGCTGCGGATCGACACGGCGAAAGGGCCCGTGTCGGCCCGGTACGCTCCGGCGTCCTCGCCGTCGCCGACGATCGTCGTGGCGCACGGCGCCGGCGCCGGCATGGACCACCCGTTCATCGCCGGCTTCGCGCGGGCCTGCGTCGACGAGGGGCTCGCGTCGCTCCGCTTCAACTTCCCCTACCTCGAGGCCGGCCGCCGGAGCCCGGATCCGGAGGCCGTATTGCGGGACGCGTGGCGCGCGGCGTTCCACATGGCCGATGATCGTGCCGACGGGCAGCCCGTCTGGGCGAGCGGGAAGTCCCTCGGGGGCCGGATCGCGTCGATGGCCACCGCCGACAGCGAGGTGCCGGCAGCCGGGCTCGTGTTCCTCGGGTATCCGCTCCATCCGCCTGGCAAGCCGGAGCGGATCCGTGACGAGCACCTGTACCGGATCGACGTCCCGATGCTGTTCTTGCAGGGCACGTCGGATCCGTTCGCGTCCCCGGAGCTGCTGGGCAAGGTGGTCGCGAAGCTGGGCTCGCTCGCGGAGCTCGTCCGCTTCGAGGGAGCCGGCCACTCCTTCGAGGTCCGCGGGCGGAAGCGAGACCCGCGCGAGGTGGGAGCCTCGCTCGCCCCCACCGCGGCCGCCTTCATCCGGGAGCGGAGCTGATGCCCAGGAGGAACCGGCGCGACCCGGCGTTCGCCCAGGCCCAGCCCGCGCCGCGAGCCCGCTCGGCGGCGCCGGATTGGGCCGAGCTCCGGGGATACGACGTCCGACACGTCGGCGGGGAGAAGGAGTACCGATGCCCGGGATGTGACCACCCCATCCGAGCGGGGATCTGGCATCTCGTGGTCGTTCCCGCGGATGCGCCCGACGACCGGCGCCACTGGCACACCGAGTGCTGGCGCCGGGAGCTCCGGCGGATCGGCGCGTATCGCCCCCCTGCTCCCGAGTGACGTCGGTCCGTGAGGCTATCGTGGCCGAGATGGATGCGCCTGCAGCCGCCCGATGCATCCCCCTGACCGAGTCGAAGCGGCTTCCGTGTGACGCGTGCGGCGCTCCCATGGAGCCCGAGCACGCTCACTACCGGTGCCCGTCGTGCGGATACATCCTCCCGTGCTGCGGCTGGTAGCCGCCCCTCCGATCCGGTAAGCCGTCGACCCTCCAGCAGTGAGACGGCGTCATACCTTCGCGCTACCATCCCGTTCCGTGGAGCAAGAGGCGCCGGCCCGAGCGCGAGTGTGGGAGACGGGAGGTCGCTGGTTCGCGCACGTCCTCGACGTTCCGGCCTACATCGAGGTGACGGCCACGAGCCGGAGCGGATGCATCGAGGAGCTGCGTCGGGTCACCGGCGACGACGTCGATCTGATCCTGGAGGTCATCCCGGCGGTTGCCGGCGTCGCCGAGGCCGCGGAGATCATGGGCTGGGACAAGCGCCGCGTGATCACGTACATCGACCGCGGCTCGTTCCCGGAGCCGATCACCTCGCTCGCCTCCGGCCGGATCTGGCTGCGCGAGGACGTCGAGGAGTTCGCGCGCGTGTGGCGCGAGACGCACCCGCGTCCGGCGGCGAAGAAGGGGGTGCGCGCGCCCGCGTGACCGGCCGCGTCCTGTACCTGATCCGGCACGGTCGTTCCGACTTCGATCGCCTCGAAGATCGATTCGCGGGTGCGAGGGGCGAGCAATGGGATCCGCCGCTCTCGGAGGAGGGCCGGCGACAGGCGGAGCTCCTGGCCGCGCGGCTGCTCGTGATGGACCTCGAGCCCTTCGTCGTGTACTCCTCGCCGCTCCGTCGCGCGACCGAGACGGCCGGCGCGTTCGCCGAGCGAGCGGGGATCGAGGTCTCACTCGAGGACGACCTGATGGAGGCGCACATCGGCGGCTGGGAGGGCATGCCGTTCGAGCAGCTCGTCGAGACGGATCCCGACATCGTCCACCACCTCCGGAACCAGCGCGCGATCTGGCATCGAGCTCCCGACGCCGAGCGAGAGGACCGGTTCCGAGCGCGGGTGCGCGATGCGGTGGAGGATCTCCTCTCGCGGCACACCGACGTCAACGTCGTGTGCTTCGTGCACGGGGGTGTGATCAACGCCTACTGCGGCGAGGTCCTGGGACTCGCGCAAGAGATGTTCTTCCTGCCGGAGAACACGAGCGTGAACAGCATCCAGATCGATGGGGAGCTGCGGCGGGTTCGGTTCCTCAACGACGTGCTGCACCTGACCGATCCGCATTTCTTCCGCGACGGTCCCCCCTATACTCCGTCGGACCCGTAGCCCCCGAACGACGTCGACGCGCGGAGGTCATGGACGTGGCGGTCAAGTTCCTTTCCGAACCCTGGGCCGAAGCGCTGAAGACCGAGCTGAACGCCAGCGAGGACTTCCAGCGTGCGGCCGCCGGCCAGCGAGCCACGATCCAGCAGGTGATCACCGACGCTGGGGGTGAGACGCATTACTGGATCTCGATCGCGGAGGGTCGGATCGACCTGGGCGTCGGCGACGTCGACGCGCCCGACGCCACGATCACCCAGAGCTACGACTCCGCCGCGGCCCTCGCGAGGGGGGAGCTCAACCCGGTGACGGCGTTCATGACGGGCAAGCTGAAGATCGCCGGCAACATGGGCATGATCCTTGGCCTGCAGGGCGCGCTTGCCCAGCTCCCCGCCGCGATGGCGAAGATCGACGTCGAGTACTAGGCGTCGCGTCCGCGGACGGAGAACCGTGACTGCGCCCGGGCCAGCAGCTTCCCGTCCGCGTCCTCGATCGAGGCCTCGGCGAAGGCCAGCGATCGTCCGATCTTGACGGCCCGGCCACGACCCGAGAGCACGCCGGGGCGCGCCGGCGCCAGGAAGTGGATGTCGAGGTCGGACGTGATGTGGAGGCGTCCCGGCTCGATCGCCGAGCGGATCGACAGCCCGCACGCGGTGTCGGCGAGGATCGCGAGCATCCCGCCGTGGACGAGCCCCTGCAGGTTCACGTGCTGCTCCGTCACCGTCATCGAGACCGTGACCGAGCCGGAACGGGCGTCCACGACCTCGATCCCCGCCCAGGAGTGGAAGGTTGACCGGGCGACGGTCGTTCGGAGCGTCTGCAACAGGTCTTCGTCCATCCCTCGGGCTCCTCGTGCCGTAGTTTCCCATGGGCCTCCGTTCGCCGGTCGTTTGACGGACGGACGCCCACGCTCGGAGAATCCGTGTGATCGGGCCGTCGGCCCGAGGCAAGCAGAGGAGGGAGCATGCCCAAGTGGTTTCGGACGTTCCTCGTGCCCATGGCCCTGCTGGCGCTCGTCGCGGCGGCCTGCGGCGAGGAGGACGGCGACGTACCGCCGGCTAACGGCGACGAGGTCGAGTGCAACGCGGATCTGAACGTCGGTGTCGCCTACGACGTCGGCGGCAGAGGCGACAAGTCCTTCAACGATGCCGCGACCGCCGGCGTCACCGCCGCGGTCGACGAGGGCCTCGTGTGTGAGGAGAACGTCACCTACATCGAGCCGGATGCGACGGGATCGAACCGCGACGAGAACGTCCTCGCGCTGGCTGAGGACGGGAACGAGCTCGTCGTCGCGGTCGGGTTCGCCTTCTCGGAGGGGATCAACGAGACCGCGGGCGACTTCCCCGACACCCACTTCGCCATCATCGACGGCTTCGCGACCTGCGGCACCGTGTGCGGACTCGCGAACGACGACCTCACGAACGTCACCGACCTCACGTTCAAGGAGCACGAGGGCTCGTTCCTGGTCGGGGCGGTCGCCGCGATCCAGGCGGGGAAGGACGGCTGCGATACCGTCGGCTTCCTGGGCGGCCAGACCGGCCCGCTGATCGAGAAGTTCGAGGCCGGCTACATCGCCGGTGTGGCGCACATCGACGAAAGCATCGAGGTCCTGTCCGAGTACATCGGGCCGGACGTGACGGCGTTCAACGACGCGGTGCGCGGCGAGGCGCTGTCCACCGACATGTACGACGCCGGTGCGTGCATCATCTACCACGCGGCCGGCGCGTCGGGCGCCGGACTCTTCAACGCCGCGGTCGAGGCCGATCAGCTCGCGATCGGCGTCGACTCGGATCAGTACCTTCTGGTGAGCCCGGAGCAGCAGCCGCACATCCTCACCTCGATGCTGAAGCGCGTGGACACCGCGGCGCACGACGCGATCCAGCAGGAGGGCGACGGCACGATCGAGCCGGGCGCCCAGGTGTTCGGCATGGAGGAGGGCGGCGTCGACTATTCGAAGAGCAACACGGACCTGATGACCGAGGACATCACCTCGGAGGTCGACGAGCTGAAGCAGATGATCATCGACGGCGAGATCACCGTCCCGGAGACGCCGTAAGCGATCCGGAGGGACATCGCCCGATGAGCGACGAACGAGGGGCGGGGCGCGAGAGCGCCCCGCCCCTCGTCATGATGGAGCAGATCACGAAGCGGTTCCCGGGCGTCGTCGCGAACGACGACGTGTCGATCGACCTGCGACCCGGCGAAGTTCACGCCCTGATCGGCGAGAACGGCGCCGGGAAGTCCACGTTGATGCGCGTCCTCTACGGGATGTATCCGGCGGACGCCGGCCGGATCCTCGTCAAGGGCCAGCAGGTCAAGATCTCGTCGCCGCGCGTCGCGATCGCGCACGGGATCGGGATGGTGCATCAGCACTTCGTGCTGGTCGACCCGTTCACGGTGACGGAGAACGTGATCCTGGGCGAGGAGGGCGGCTTCGTCCTGGACATCGAGTCCTCCCACGAGAAGGTCGCCGAGCTGGCCGAGGCGTACGGGTTCCGGGTCCGTCCGAGCGCGGTCGTCGAGGATCTCTCGGTCGGCGAGGAGCAGCGGGTCGAGATCCTGAAGGCGCTCTACCGAGGCGTCGACATCCTGATCCTCGACGAGCCCACGGCGGTGCTCACGCCCGGAGAGACGAAGGAGCTGTTCGGCAACCTCCGGAAGCTGCGCGAGGCCGGGAAGTCGATCGTGTTCATCAGCCACAAGCTCGAGGAGGTCCTCGAGATCGCCGACCGCATCACCGTGCTGCGCCGTGGGCGCGTCGTCGGCGAGACCGAGCCCGCGGCCACGTCGAAGGCGAAGCTCGCCGAGATGATGGTCGGGCGCCCGGTCCTGTTCCGGCTGGACAAACCCGAGGTCGAGGTCGGGGCGCCCGTGTTGGTCGCCGAGGGCTTGCTGGCGGCCGGGCAGTTGAACGGGCTCAGTTTGGAGGTGCGCGCCGGAGAGATCCTGGGCGTCGCCGGCGTCGAGGGGAACGGGCAACGCGAGCTGGCCGAGGCGCTGATGTGCCTCCGGCCGCTGACGTCGGGCTCGATCCGCCTCGGGGACGTCGAGATCACTGGTTGGCACGTGGACGACATCCGCGACGCCGGCGTCGCGTACATCCCCGAGGATCGCCACGAGCAGGGCCTCGTGCTGGACATGTCGCTCTGGGAGAACGCGATCCTCGGCCGTCACGACGACCGCGAGTTCCTCCGGCTCGGCCGGCTCTTCCTGATGATCGCGAAGATCAAGGAGCTCGCGAAGCGACTCATCGGGCGCTTCGACGTCCGGACGCGGTCGATCAACGTCACGGCGGGCACGCTCTCGGGCGGCAACCAGCAGAAGCTGATCCTCGCCCGCGAGCTCGACTCGGATCCGAGGCTCCTGATCGCCTCCCAGCCCACGAGGGGGCTCGACGTTGGCGCGATCGAGTTCGTCTGGCGCCAGCTCCTCGCGCAGAAGGCTGCCGGCCGGGCCGTGCTCCTGATCTCGGCCGAGCTCGACGAGATCTACGCGCTCGCCGACCGCATCGTGACGCTGTACGAGGGCCAGATCACCGGGGAGTACGCGCCGGACGCGGCACCGGAGGAGATCGGCGTCGGGATGCTCGGGGGCCGGCTGGAGACCGCGAGCTGATGTCCGCGCGCTCGGTGTCGGTACGCGCGCCACGGGAGCGGCCGCCGTGGCTGGAGTCCCTCGTCGGCCAGGGGCTGGCGCTGGTGATCGCCTTCCTGATCGCGGTGGCGATCGGTTCGCTGATCGTCGTCCTCTACGGCGAGAACCCGCTGACGGTGTACGGCGCGATCCTGCGATTCGCCTTCCGGGACCCCACCAGCGTCGGTACGGTGCTCGCGATCGCGACGCCGCTCATCTTCTCCGCCCTCGCCGTGGCCGTCTGCTTCAAGGCGGGGCTCTTCAACATCGGGGTGGAGGGCCAGTTCCTCGTCGCGATGGTGACCGCCTCGTGGGCCGCGCTGGCGCTCGAGTTCCTCCCCGGCGTCACGCACATGATGGCGGTGCTCCTCGCCGCGATCCTCGGCGGGATGGTCTATGCCGCGATCCCCGCGGTGCTGAAGGTCACCACCGGCGCGCATGAGGTCGTCACGACGATCATGCTGAACGGCGTCGCGCTCAGCATCGTCTCGTACGCCCTGAATGGTCCTCTGAAGTACCGGGACGCGCCTCCCGGACAGAACGTCGACCTTCGGACCGACATCTTCGAGGAGAGCGCGCTGGTCCCGCAGATCGGTCATCTCTTCGACGTGGGCGACTCGGCCAACCTCTCGCTGCTCTTCCCGTTGGCGCTCGTCGCGGCGGTCCTGCTCTGGCTCCTGATCCGGAAGATGCGACTGGGCTACGAGGCGCGTGCGGTCGGATCGTCCGCGGGCTCCGCCCGCGCCGGCGGCATCGCCATCGGTTCCGTGCAGATCAAGCTCTTCCTGGTCTCCGGCGCGCTCGCGGGTCTCACCGGCATGCAGCAGGTCCTCGTGGAGCGCGCGGCACTGGTGCAGAACTACGAGGCGCAGCTCGGGTTCACCGGCATCGCCGTGGCGTTCCTGGGGCAGAACAACCCGATCGGCATCGTCTTCGCCGCGGTCCTTTGGGCGATCCTCTCGCGCGGCGAGACCGCGCTGCAGATCGAGACCGAGGTCCCGCGCGAGTTCGTGATCATCCTGCAGAGCATCCTGATCCTCACGGTGGTCGTCGTGTACCAGATCGCGAAGCGGCGGCTCGCGCGCCGACAGCTCCAGCGGGCCGGGGCCGAAGAAGGGTCGGCGCAGGACGCGTCGACGCCGGGCGACGTCGACCGGCCCGAGACGCCGGAGCGGATGTCGGAGGTGGATTGATGGACCTCGCCGACGTCGGCGCGGCGATCCGGATCGCGTTCATCTACTTCACGATCCTCTACCTCACGGGGCTCGGAGGGCTCTTCAGCGAGCGCTCCGGGATCGTGAACATCGGCCTCGAGGGGCTGATGGTGATCGGGACCGTCACCGGCGCCGCCGGGGCCGAGATCTTCGCCGGTGCGGCGCCCGAGGGCCTCGGGTGGGGCGTCGGCGGCGTCGTGCTCGGCCTGCTCTTCGGGGCGCTCTGCGGGGCGCTGTTCGCGGGCGTCCACGCCCTCGCCACGATCACGTTCCGCGTCGACCACATCGTCTCGGGGGTGGTGATCAACCTGGCGGCGATCGGCCTGGCGCGATTCCTCTCCTTCGTGATCTTCGAGCAGGCGACGCAGTCGGATCCGGGCGGACCTCATCTCCCGCGGCTCGACATCCCGCTCCTGTCCGACATCCCGGAGGTGGGACGGGCCTTCACCAGCCTTTCGCCGGTCGTGCTGTTCGCCGCGTTCCTCGTCTTCCCCGTGTGGTTCGTGCTCTACCGGACGCGATGGGGGCTGCGGCTCCGCTCGGCGGGCGAGAACCCCGAGGCCACGCGGTCCCTCGGCGTGGGCGTGTCGGCGTTGCGCTGGCAGGGCGTGCTCCTCTCGGGCGCGCTCGCGGGACTGTCCGGCGCGTTCCTCTCGGTCGAGGTCGTGGGCAATTGGCGGGAGGGCCAGACGCTCGGGCTCGGCTTCATCGCGCTCGCCGCGCTGATCCTGTCGAACTGGAACCCGCGTCGCCTGATCTTCGCGACGTTCCTGTTCGGCTTCGCGCTGGCGATCCCGCTGCGGTTCCGGCACGCCCCGATCATCGAGGAGATCCCGCCGCAGCTGATCAGCGCGATCCCGTACATCGTCACGATCATCGCGATCGCGGGGTTCGTGGGGCGCGTCCGGCCGCCTGCGGCGGCCGGACGCGCCTACGAGGGGGCCGGCGGGACCTAGACGTCGGTCCCGTGGAGCCGGTCCCCGAAGTCGCCGAGGCCCGGCAGGATGAAGCCCACGTCGTTCAGCCGGCGATCGAGCGCCCCGGCCACGATCGGCACCTCGGGGTGATCCGCCTCGAGCCTCGCCACGCCCTCCGGAGCGGCGACGACGCACACGAACGAGATCGACGTCGGGTTCGCGTGGGTCTTCACGTGCGTGATCGCCGCGGTCCCGGAGCCGCCGGTCGCGAGCATCGGGTCGAGCACGAGCGCCCGCCGGCCCTCCATCGGCGGGAGCTTGGCGTAGTAGTCGCGCGGCTCTAGGGTCTCCTCGTCGCGCTCGAGGCCGAGGTACCCGACGACGGTGTCGGGGTAGAGGTCCGTCGCGGCGTCCAGCAGGCCGAGCCCGGCGCGCAGGACCGGTATCGCCACGAGGGGTTCGGCGATCCGGAAACCCTTCGCCTCCTCGAGCGGCGTGTCGATCGTGACGCGCTCGGTCATCAGGTCGCGGGTGGCCTCGACCACGAGAAGCCAGCCAAGCCGGCGCGTCAGCGTGCGGAACTCGGCCGGCCCCGTGTCGCGCTGCCGCAGGCGAGACAGGAGGTCCTCGGCGAGCGGGTGTTCCAGCACCGTCAGGGGCACCGCGGCATCCTAGCCCTGTTGACACGGCCGATGCCCCGCCGTCACGATGGGCGCCGATGCGGTGGTTCTCCGGCGACGGGTTCACCTACTTCGGGCGGCGTCCGGGGTAGCCGCCTGCAGCCGAGCGAGCACAGGGGCCCCGGGCGCAAACACCCGGGGCGTTTCGCGTTCCGGGGTCAGAGGGGCGCCGGAGGAGGACGTCGATGGTCGTCGTGATGAAAGCGGGCGCCACCGAGGCGGACATCGAGGCCGTCTCGGAGCGGGTGCGCGGCCTCGGCGGCGAGGCGTTCGTCTCCCGCGGCCAGGTCCACACCATCATCGGGCTCGTCGGCGACACCGACCGGTTCCAGGCGATCGAGTGGAAGCAGATGCCCGGCGTCGACCACGTCATCCGGATCGGCAAGCCCTACAAGATGGTGGCGCGCGACCTCCATCCGGAGACGACCACGGTGAAGGTCGGGACGACGCCCGTCGGCCGGGACACGTTCACGCTGATCGCCGGCCCGTGCGCCCTGGAGGACGAGGAGCAGGCGATGGCGGCGGTCGAGGCGTCGCAGGCGGCCGGCGCGACGATCCTCCGAGGAGACGTCTACAAGCCGCGGACGTCTC
>DASQTT010000122.1:0-6361 GCA_035641735.1 Actinomycetota bacterium
ACGATCCCGAGCGACCTCGTGCCAAGGCTTCGGCCCGCAGCGGCGGACGCGCCGAAGGAGCTCGCGGCCCACGTCCTTCGGCGAGAGTTCCAGACGAGGGATCGCGAACGGGTCGACCCTCCCGCGGATCGCGCGTGCGGGCAGCACGGTGAACGCGGCTTCGAAGCCGGCAGCCCTCGTGGCTCGTCGCACCCGAGCGTCCTGCTCGCCGCCCGGGTACGAGAACAGTCGTGGTGTCGGGAATCCCAACCGTTCGAGCTCCGTGCGAGAGCCGGCGACCTCGTCCTCGAGCTCCTCATCGTCGAGGAGCGGGAGCCGGGCGTGCGTCCTGGAGTGAGCCGCGATCTCGAGATGCCCTCCGGCGAGCCGCTTGAGCGAGCCGGCGTCCGCAAGCTTCATCGGCCTGGCTCCGATCTTGATGTCCCATCGGTTCTCTGCCCCGAGCAGCGAGCTGACGACGAACGCGACCCCGCCGAGCCCGCGCTCCGTCAGGGCGGGGCCGACCTCGGTGGCGAGGTCCTCGTAGCCGTCGTCGAACGTCAGGAACACCGAGCGTCGCGGCACGCGGTCACCTCGCAGAACGAAGCCGAGGAGCTCGTCCACCGTGATCGGGGTCCAGCCGGCCGTGAGGAGCGTCGCCAGCTGGCGCCGGAACCGGGCCGGGGGAACACCGTAGGCCTCGAGAACGGGGTCGCCGCGAAGGTCGGCGATCGCATGCCAACACAGGACCCGGACGACGTCCCCGTCGAGGGGTCCCCCAGCCGCAGCAACACCCAGCCAGTAGTGCACGAAGTGAAGCTGTGCGAACAGCCTGCGGGTGATCCCATCATCGAGACCTCTGTCGACGAGCACGACGGCGATAGCCCGGAGGGGCACCATCATGCCCCGGACAGCGATCGGGAAGGCGAGGACGCTCCGCGCACGCCAGGAAGTCGGACGCTCCAGCAGCGACCAGGCACGAAGTCCTGCGACCGCCTCGCGATGCAGGCGCGTGGCCGCAACGTCCGCGCCGCCGACCTGCGTGGCGCGCTCGAGCAGCTCACGGGCCGTCACCACGTATCGCTGGCGACTGACCGCGTCGGGTCGGAAGACGATGGAGCATCCCCGCTCGACGACCCGATGTGCGAAGTCGACGTCCTCGTTGCCGAAGGTCCCGCCGGCGGTGAACCGCTGGTCGAAACCTCCGAGCTCTTCGAACAACGCGCGGGCTACCGAGAGCTGTCCGGTGAACAGATCCTTCGCCTCGAGCCGGTACCCCGGGCGGGCGCAGCGTTCGGCGAGCTCGTCGGCCCACTCGCGCACGCCCTCGGTCAGGATCGAGTCGGGCGAATCCGGATGCACCGGCATCGCACCCACGACGACGTCCGCGCCGTCGTCGTGCGCTTCGAGATGCACCTTGAGGAGGGCGTCGTCCGGCTCCATGTCGTCGTCGAGGAAGAGCAGCACCTCGCCGCGCGCACGCTCCGCGCCACGATTGCGTGCCGTCGCCGCTCCGCTCCGGTCCTGCTCGATCACCGCGAGGTCGAATGGATACGATGCGGCCTCGAGAGCCTTCGCGGTCCCGTCGGTCGAACCGTCGACGACCACGATCGCCTCGAACGGCGCCACGACGTCCTGGCGAGCGAGCCCATCGAGGAGGGCTCGCACGAGCTCACGCCGCTGGAGCGTGGGCACGACCACGCTCACCCTGGGGACGCCGCTCATGGCTGACCCGTTACGCGAGACATCCGCACTCCCGCGACGATCCCGGGGAGGATGCCGGCCACCTCTGCCCGTCCGAGGACCGCGAGCGGACCGTTGCCGGTGGCCACGGACCGGAGCACGAGCCACGGGCCGCGCGCGAGGTCGCGAGCAGCTCGGAGAGCGATGAACGGGTCGCCGTGACGGAGATGCTTGCCGTAGAAGGCACCTTGCGCACGAGCGTACCGGCGATACGTCTCCGCGATGCCCGCTTCGTCGCGCCAATCGAGATGGGTCACGATGACCTCTGGCGCGTAGATGATCGGGATCCCATGACGGAGTGCGCGGTATCCCCAGTCGTTGTCCTCCGCGCCGTTCAGCGGGGGGCGCTCATCGAACGGGCCGATCCGCTCGAGGACATCGAGCGACGTGGCCATGTTGCCAGCGAAGAGGGGGTCACGACGAAGGAGCGGGCGCGTATGGATCCGCGGGATGGTGTCGGTCGTGCTCGACGGGACGGATGGGCCGCCCGGGGCGACCATCCCGGTGATCACGGCTCCCGGATGAACGGCCAGCCGCCGATGCATCCGATCGAGCCAATCAACGGCAACACGCTGGTCGTCATCGTTGATCGCGAACCAGCGTGTGATGACACGCTCGATCCCGCGGTTCCGAGCCGCCGCCACTCCACGAGCCGCGGCTCTCACGACATCGACAGGGATACCGCGTCGCTCCAAGGACCTGACGGAGCGGGAGACGTTCCCACCGTCGCTCTGGTCCACAACGACGACGCGGGTTGGCCACGCGGAGCCTGCCCCGATCGAGGCGAGCACGACGTCCAGCGTCTGACGACCGAGCGTCGGGATCACCACGCTCAGGTCCGCGATCGATCCGTTGGGCGGCTCTGGCATCGGACCCTTGCCTCGATCGGAGTAACGAAGAACGCTATTGGCCGACGGCCCCGCACGGCAATGCCCTCGACGGACGAAGGCGGAAGGGCCCCGGATGCCCGTCGATAGAGTGAGTCGGCCTATCGGCTCGCGGGCCTGGTCGGAGAGGGGGTAGAGGACGGGTGGCGGAGCTGACTGGGCTGTTCGGCGTCGATTGGGCGACGGTCTTCTTCGTGCTGTTCGGTCTCTCGATCGCAGCGATGTCGCTGCGCCGGGACATCCCAGGATCCCGTATCGGCCCCTTCCTCGTGATCCCTCTCGGGGCCGGCGTTCTCCTCGCGACGGCGGTGATCGTGCTGCGCGCGTCCGACATCCGTCGCTTCGCGCCGTTCCTCACCCGTCCGATCACGATCGCGTTCGTGGCGGCGGCCGCCGTCGTCGCGGTCGCGCTCGCGGATCTGTTGTTCACGCGGTTCGCGAAGGCCGTCGTGGGGATCGTTGAGCGTCACGGCCATTCGTGGAAGGCAGACGCCACCCTCGCCGTGGTGATCGGCGGCGCCGCGCTCGCCGGCGTGCTCGCGATGGACCGGCTCGGCGCCTCGACCAGCATCGAGCCGCCCCCCGGCGGCCTCGGCACGCGCGCCTCGATCGAGGCCACGTACCGGCTGCCGGAGGTCCCGCTCGACGTCGAGCTGCGAGGCGCGCAGGACGGCTACGTGTCACTCGGGTCGACGGTTGCTCACTTCGAGCTTCCCGACCGCCCCGGCGGCGGGTTCAGCTTGACGACGGTCGCCGACGGCTTCACGTACTCCCGCGGTCTGGCGATCGTCGGCGACACCCTCGTCGTCGCCGATCTCGGGCCGCTCCCGTGCCCGGATCCGGTCCCTGTCTGCAAGGGGTCGGATGTCCCCGACGTCGAGCCACTCGTGGGCGAACGGATGATCCTCGAGGGATCGCGGGGCCGATTGCTCGCCTACGACATCGAACCCGACGGGAGCCTCACCGGCGAGCGGGTCATCGTCGACGATCTTCCGGTCGCGAACACCGAGCACGGCGTCAACGACGTGGCGGTCGGTCGAGATGGATCCTTGTACGTCTCGATCGGCAACCTCGACCACCTCCCCTCGAGGATCGCAGCCGATGTCGAGCAGCCGAACCTGCGACTGCTCGGGACGGTGCTCCGCGTGTCGGCCGATGGCCAGACGGTCGAGGTCTTCGCCCGGGGTTTGCGCAATGTCTACGGCCTCGCGTTCGACGACGACGGAGGCCTTTGGGGAGTCGACAACGACGGCGAGACGGCGAACGGTTGGCGGGCCGAGGAGGTGCTCCATATCCAGCGTGGACGCAACTACGGGTACCCAAGCGAGGGCAGCTTCGGCGACCTGCAGGTGCGCGACGACTTCGCGGTGTGGCACGCGGCCGGCCCGGGCAGCGCGGGCATCCTGTGGGCAGGAGAAGTCGAGCTGGGGCCCGGGCTCCTCATCGGAAGTTTCGGCCACATCGACGGCCTTCGGCTCGCGGAGGCAGCAGGAGGTTGGGCTGTTCAGGACCGGTCCAGCTACACGCGACTCATCGACGTTCCCGGCTTCGTGTCCGACCTGGAGGCCCTGGGAGCAGGTCGCGTGCTGGCGTCGGTCGGGACGTCTCAGGCAGCCACGACGAACGGCCTCTACGTCGTGTCGCTTGACACCTGATCTTCACGATCATCGCGGCGTGGGATCGGCGATCGAGGTCCGGAGGACGAGATGGCCGGACGTCTCGCGATCAGGACGAGGCTATGCGGCCATCGCCGGTGGAGGGGCGTAGACCATGCGTCCAGTGCGGCGCACACCGCATTCATGAAGGCGAACGCGGGGCGGAGGAGCGGCTCGAGTAACGTCCAACGTCGTCCCACCAGCATCGCGACGCGTCCCAGCACGAAAGCGAGCGCGGCCCCCGCTCCATCGATCCCCGCGATGCGCACATCGTCCCAGCCTGCGAACAGCGCCCGGAGATCAGCGGGGCCCCAGCGTCGCTCGAACGCTCCCTCGGCGAGGAACAGGTGCGGGATCGTGACCACCGCGTTTCCGCCCGGAGCCACGACCCGTGCGATCTCACGCACGGTTGCGACGGGGTCGTCGACCAGGTGGAGGGCTTGGCTGCAGAGCACGAGACCGAATGCCCCGTCACGGAACGGCAGCGGTGCGGTTGCGAGGACGTCCGCCCTGCCGAAGTGATCGTCGATGTCCGCGCCCCAGACCGGTTCCCATGGGATCAGCTCGACGTACGGCTTCGTTCCGCAGAACAGGTCGAGGACGGGAGCGGCGTCACCGGGAACCATCCGGAAGCTCGCGAGCAGACCACGCCGCAGGCCCGACAGATGCAGGTAGTCCCATTGCGTGATGCGAGGTGTCAGGCGCTCACGCCTCGCAAGCTCGATCTCGGCCTCGGACAGACGCGCCCGCCGCAGACGGGTCGTCGGCCTCGCACCGAAGCGACGGTCGCCTGACGGGAAGGAGTCGTTCATCATGAGCCACGCAGCATAGCCACGCCTTCGTGCGTCTCCGGCTCAAGCTTCCGGTGCGGAGGCGACGCGGGCTATCCGTCCGACCAGTTCCTCGTACATGTCGATCGAGCGGATCGGATCGAACACGTTTCGGACGACGAACGCGTCGGGGCGGTACCGATCCGGATCCTCCAGTACCCGGACGATCCCGGCTGCGAGGCCCGGTGGGTCCCGCGAAGGAACGAGAACACCCGCTCCCGTCGCGCGGACGACTTCTCTCGCCCCCGGGATGTCGCTGGTGACGAGCGGCGTGCCGCTCAGCAGTGCTTCGACCTGGACGATCGCGAAGCAGTCGGTCCTCGACGGGAGCACGAACACATCGCACATCGCATAGAAGTCCGCCATCAGTTGGGCGTCGGAGAGCAGACCGAGCTCGGTGATCGTGGCCCGCTGTGGCTCCAGCAGCGCTCGGCAGCGCTCGGCGAACCGCTCGTACGCCACGTTCAACTCGCCGGCGAAGACGAACCGCACATCCGGGACGGACTCGCGCACGATCGGCATCGCCCGGAGCAGGAAGTCGAAGCCCTTCTCTTCGACGAACCTTCCTGCGAAGCCGACGAGCGGTCGCCCTTCGAGGCCGAGCTCCCGTCTCCATCGGTCGACGCGTTCGGGCCGTGGGGAAGGCAGCACGATGGGCGGGTAGATCGCGTCGACCTTCCCCGCTACGGGCGCGAGGAAGGATGAGTGGTCACGGTAGTCCGCGGCGTGGACGACGATCGCGTCGGCCCACCGCATCCCGCGCAGGACCATCGCGTCCATCACTCGCTGGATCACCCGATTGGCGAGTCCCCAGGACGGCATCACGACATCGCCGTGATGCGTGACCACAACGGGCTTGCCAAGCAGGCGCGCAATGCCGGCGATCAACGGTGACTCTGGCATCGGCGTGTGCAAGTGGACGACGTCCGCCCGCGCGACCTCTCGAACGAGAGCGATCGGGAAGGTCGGCATCACCACGGTCCGGCTCAGCCGGCCGAGCGTCGGCACGCGGACGACGCGCACCCCCCGCAGCCGTTCGTGCGCTGGCAACCGGGGGTCGTGGCGTGACGTCAGCACCGTTACGGCATGGCCGCGCTCGGCAAGCCCTTCGGCCAGTCTGCGCGCCACCACGGTAAGACCCGTCCAGTGGGGGTGATAGAAGGTGAGCGTCGAGAGGATCCTCATCGGCCAGGCCCGTCAGCCGGCGGCAGGCTCGGCGGGCGCCGAACGTCCTCGGGCGAGCGCCCACGACGGCCGGGGCAGTGGC
>DASQTT010000123.1:0-4760 GCA_035641735.1 Actinomycetota bacterium
CCGCGGCTTCTTCCTCTCGGCCGCGATCTCGGCCGCGGCCGTGTTCGTGATCTCCGAGATCTACGTGGACGACTGGCGACCCGCCGTCGCGGTGGTGATCGGCCTGATCCTGGCGAGCGTGATCCAGATCCTCACCCAGTACTTCACCGACACGAAGTACAAGCCGGTCCAGGAGATCGCCGAGTCCACCGTGACCGGGCCGGCGACCACGATCCTGTCCGGCTTCTCGGTCGGCCTGGAGTCCACGGTCTGGTCGGTGCTCATCATCGCCGGCGCGGTGGTCGGCTCGTTCTATCTGGGGGACTCGCTGGCCGAGCGTCTCTACTTCATCTCGCTCACCGGGATGGGGATGCTGACGACGGTCGGCGTCGTCGTGTCGATGGACACCTACGGCCCGATCTCGGACAACGCGCAGGGGATCGCGGAGATGTCCGGTGAGTTCGAGGGACGTCCGGCGCAGATCCTGGGCGGCCTCGACGCCGTGGGGAACTCGACGAAGGCCATCACGAAAGGCATGGCGATCGCCACGGCCGTGCTCGCGGCGACGTCGCTCTTCGGATCGTTCGCCGAGGCGGTGCTGCACGCCCTGGGCAGCACGGCGGAGGAGTTCCCGATCCGCGTCGACAATCCCGACGTCTTGGTGGGGCTGCTCCTGGGCGGCTCCGTCGCGTTCCTGTTCTCCTCGCTCGCGATCCGAGCGGTCGGCCGGGCGGCGATGCAGGTCGTCGTCGAGGTCCGGAACCAATTCCGTGACCACCCCGGGATCATGGACTACACCGAGAAGCCCGACTACGGCCGGGTCGTGGACATCTGCACGAAGACGTCGCTCCGCGAGCTGATGACGCCGGGGTTGCTGGCGGTGCTCGCTCCCGTGATCGCCGGATTCTTCCTCGGGGCCGAGGCCCTCGGCGCCTTCCTGGCCGGCGCGATCCTCACCGGCCAGCTCCTCGCGGTGATGCTGTCGAACGCGGGCGGTGCGTGGGACAACGCCAAGAAGTTCATCGAGGAGGGCCACTACGGCGGCAAGGGCAGCGAGGCGCACACGGCGGCCGTGATCGGCGACACCGTCGGCGATCCCTTCAAGGACACCGCCGGGCCCGCCCTGAACCCGTTGATCAAGGTGATGAACCTGGTCGCCCTGCTGATCGCCCCACTCGTCGTCTCCCACGTCGACGACGCGGCGATCCGCGTGTCGGTCGTCGCGATCGCCGCGGTCGTCCTCGCATCGATGATCTGGGTGTCGAAGTCGAGGAAGTCGGAGCTCGAGACCGAGATCCGGCAGGTCGATCGAGCCGGGGCCGCGACCTAACCGGCCCGTGGGCGCCATCACCCGCTGGCTGGCGCGACTCAACGAGTCCGACGAGGAGCGCCTCGCCGCCGAGACCCGGGCGTGGGCGGACTCGATCCCCGGATCGGTGCGGATCGCGGGCGCGCCGAAGCGCGAGTCCGTCAAGATCGCCGGGGTGATCCGCCGGATCACCGTCCTGCCCATGGAGGGCGCCGAGGCGCTCGCGGCCCTGATCTCCGACGGCACCGGGGAGGTGACCGTGACGTTCATGGGCCGCCGCGGGATCGGCGGGCTGTCGCTGGGGCGGCACGTCGTCGTCGAGGGCGTGCTCTCCGATCAGCACGGTGAGCTGCGGATGGTGAACCCGCGGCTGGAGTTCGCGCGCTAGCTCAGCGGCCGTCGGGGTCGGGCCGCCGCTCGGCCGGCGTCTCGATCCCCATCACGGTGTCGCGGAGGGCCGGTTCCGACGCGTTGCTGGCCAGCGCCACGATCTCGTCGCCGGCTGCGAGCGTGGTCTCGGGCTGCGGGATCGTGACGTGGCCGTCACGGAGGATGCCGACCAGCGTCGTGTCCGAGGGGAGCCGGAGCTCGTAGAGGGCCTTCCCAACGTTGGGGGAGTTCTCGGGCAGCCGCATCTCGACGAGCGCGACCTTGCCTCCCTCGAGCCGGAGCAGTCGGACGAGGTCGCCGACGGTCACGGCCTCCTCCACCATCGCGGTCAGGACGTGCGGCGGCGAGACCGATGCGTCCACGCCCCACTGCTCGTCGAAGAGCCATTCGTTCTTCGGGTGGTTCACGCGGGCGAGCACGCGCGGCACGCCGAACTCC
This sequence comes from Actinomycetota bacterium, assembly GCA_035641735.1. Taxonomy (GTDB): domain Bacteria; phylum Actinomycetota; class UBA4738; order UBA4738; family HRBIN12; genus JAJNBA01. The sequence goes on from DASQTT010000123.1 coordinate 2,117, forward strand.
TGCTTGGCGAGCAGCGAGGTCACCAGGTTGTCCTCGTCGTCGCCGGTGGCCGCCACCACGACGTCGGCGTTGCGCATCTCGGCCTGGTCGAGGATCCGCGGTTCGCAAGCGTCGCCGTAGACGATCCGCGTGTCCGGCGCCCACTGCTCCAGCTTCTCCGCGAGCGCCCGATCCTGCTCGACCAGCGTCACGTCGTGCCCGCGCTCGGTGAGGTCCTGCGCCAGGTGGCGTCCGACCGCCCCTCCGCCGGTGACGACGACCTTCAATCAGGCGCGCTCCGAGGGTGGCTGGAGCAGCTCGTCGACCAGGTCCATGCCCTCCTTCGTGATCATCAGGATCAGGTAGTCGCCCTCCTGCAACGTCGAGGATCTCGTCGGGAGGAAGCCGCCGCCGCCGCGCGACACGCCGGCGACGAGCACCTTGCCCTCGACCTGCAGCTCGGACACCGGCGTCCCCGCGAGCTCCGGCGGGACGCGCACCCGCAGACGGAGGAGGTCCCCGCCGCCGAGGGTCTCGCGGATCTCCTCCCGATCGTGGAAGAGCATCAGCTGGATCTGCTTCACGCCCCAGCGTGTGGTCGCGACCGTGGGGATGTTCAGGCGCTCGTAGATCTCCGCTCGACGCGAGTCGTAGATCCGCGCGATCACCTTGGGTACGTGGTAGTACTCGAGCGCCACGCGCGCGGAGACGATGTTCGAGTTGTCGCCGCTCGACACGGCGACGAACGCGTCTGCGTCCTTGATCCCCGCGTCCTCCAGCACGTCGCGGTCGAACCCGAGACCCACGATCTTCCGGGCACGATCTCCGGGCGGGTACGCGTGGAAGGCCTCGGCGTTCTTGTCGATCACCGCGACGTCGTGACCACCGTCCGCCAGTGCGTTGGAGAGCTCCGAGCCGACGCGGCCGTTGCCCATGATGATCACGCGCATACGGGTCGGAAGACTACCCCTGGGCGCGGCGCCCGCCATCGCGGGGCCTAGGAAGCACCGCGGGCCCGCGGAGGGCGGGCCCGGGATGAGGACGGGGTCCGGAGGTCCGACGACTGGAGGGAGTCGTCGGCCCCCCGGACTTAACTCGGAGGATGGGTTCCTCTGACCGCATCTTGGAGACCCGGGCGTGAGGGATGCGTGAAGGATGCCGACCCGGGCGTGAAGATGCCGTGAAAGGGGCTTACCGTGAGCACGTGATCAGGGAACCCGACCTGGAGGGGCCGGGGCGGTTCACCGGCCGGGGTCTGGTGATCGGGCTGTTCACGCCGGCGATCGCCACCGTCGTCGCCTTCCCCATCGCCTCGACCCGGCCGGAGATCTCGATCGCGGTCTTCATGCTGGCCGTCGTGATCGCCGCCGTGGCCGGGGGCCTGTGGAGCGGCCTGATCGCGGCCATCCTGGCCTCCACGATCCGTCCGCTGGTCGTCGAGTATCCCCAGCTCACGTTCCGGTTCGACGATGTCGAGGACGCCGCGACCGGCATCGTCTTCCTCTCGGTCGCGCTGGTCGTCGGGCTGCTGGTGGGTCAGGCGAGCGAGGAGCGGGCCCGCGCCTCGCGGCGGGAGCGGGAGGCCCGTTTCCTGGGCACCCTCTCCACGAAGCTGCACACCGGGGACGTGCCCGATCGCGTCCTCGACGATTTCGCCGTCGTCCTGATGGAGCCGTTCGGCCTGTCGAAGGTCGAGATCCGGGCCACCCTCGACGGGACGGAGGTCCACGCCACGGCACGCACCGACGGCGAGATGGTCGGCGGCCCGCGGACCTCCGTCGCCCTCCTGACGGAGGACGCCCGGTTCGGCACCCTGGTCGCCGAGCGACCGTTGGGCGGACGTCCGTTCACCAGGGACGACCACCTCCTGCTCGAGGCGGCGGCCCGCCAAGCGACCGCCGCCCTCGACCGGGCGAGGCTGGACGCCCGCGCGCGGATGGCCCAGGTGGACGCCGAGACGAACCAGCTCCGGGCGGCGATGTTCTCGTCCGTGACGCACGACCTGCGGACCCCGCTCGCGTCCATCAAGGCCGGCGTCACCAGCCTCCTCGATCCCGGCGTCCGGCACGACGAGGATCAGGAGCGGGAGCTGCTCACGACGATCCTGGAGGAGACGGACCGCCTCAACCGGCTCGTCGGCAACCTGCTGGACCTGGCGAGGATCCGAGCCGGCGCCCTCACCCCGACACGGCAGCCCGCCTCGATGGACGAGATCGTCGACGTCGTGCTGGCGAGGATGCGTCCCCGTCTCTCCGGTTTCACCGTGACTTCGGATCTGCCGCCGGAGCTGCCCGACGTCTCCGTCGACCCCGTCCAGCTCGACCAGGTCCTCACGAACCTCCTCGAGAACGCCGGACGTCATTCACCGCCGGGAGGCGAGATCAACGTGTCGGTGCTCTGGATGCACGGCGCCGTGCAGGTCCGCGTCAGCGACCAGGGGCCCGGGATCCCGCTCGACGACCGTGAGCGGGTCTTCGAGGCCTTCTACCGAGGCGCCTCGATCCCCGATTCCCCGGGGAGCGGTCTCGGGCTCGCGATCTCGAAGGCCGTCGTCGTGGCACACGGCGGCCGGATCTGGATCGAGGACGCGCCGGGCGGCGGATGCGTCGTGGCCTTCGAGGTCCCGGTCGACGAGGAGGCGGCGTGAGCCGGGTCCTCGTCGTCG
>DASQTT010000124.1:0-6821 GCA_035641735.1 Actinomycetota bacterium
CCAGATCCCACCGCGCTTGACGCGCACGACGTCGGGATCCCGAGGGTCGAGGCGCAGGATGGGCTCGAGCCCGCGCGGAGACCGAGGCTTCGGCTTCTCGATCCTGGTCCGCTTCACCTGGACCACCTCCGCACCCGCCGCCTCGACTCCGGATCTCCGGAGTCCGTAAGCGGTTCGCATCCGTTCCGTACCCCTGCACGAACCGTTGTATGCCATCTCCTGTGGCGGAACCATGACGATCGACACGCTCGGGATGTGATGTTCGTCAGCGTGCGGGCACGACGAGCGCGTCGACCGCGGCGCAGCCGTGCGGCGAGACGATCACGGGGTTCACGTCGAGCTCGGCGATCAGATCGCCGAGCTCGACGGCGAGGATCGACAAGCGAGAGACGGCCCGCGCGAGCGCGTCCACGTCCGAGGGAGGCGCCCCGCGCGCGCCGTCCAACATCGGGCGGATCGCCAAGCCGTCGATCAGGCGGCGCGCGGCGTCCTCGTCGATCGGAGGGAGCGCCAGCTTCCGGTCGTGCAAGAGCTCCACCAGGGCACCGCCCGCGGCGACCAGCACGAGCGGGCCGAACGTCGCATCGCGCACGATCCCCATCGCGACCTCGACGCCGGCCGGCGCCATCGCCGCGATGGTGACCTCGGGGCCGAGCCGCTCTTCGAGATCCCGGTAGGTCTCGCGCAGCGCGTCGACGTCGGCCACGCCGACGCGGACGCCGCGAACGTCGGACTTGTGGGAGATCCCGGCCACGGCGGTCTTGATCGCGACGGGGTACTCGATCCGCTCGGCCGCTCGCTCGGCGTCCTCCAGCGACCGGGCGGGAAGGGCGTCGACGACGGGGATCCCGTAGGCGCTCAGGAGCCCGAGGGCCGCGACTTCCGAGAGCTCCGAACCTTCGGCGAGGCGTCCCCGCCATTCCGCTTCGACACCCGACGGCTCGATACGCATCCGGGCCATCGACCCCGCGCCGCTCTCGGCGTCCCGTAGGAGGTGCCGCAACGCACGCAGGCCGGTCACCGTCCCTTCCAGCACCGGGATCCCCGCGTCGCGCAGGACCCTCACCTCCTCGCTCGCGATCGCCGCGGGGAGGTTCGACACGACGCAGAACGGCTTCGTCGTCGCCTCGAAGACGTCCTTCGCGATCTGCAGGTAGCCCTCGTCGAGGGGCTCTCCCTGCCTCGTGAGATCCACCACCAACGCGACCGCCGCGGTGTCCGGGTCGTCGTGGAGCGCCATCAAGCTCTCCCGGAAGATCCGATCGGCGTCGATCCCCGTCCCCCACGCGTCGAGCGGGTTCTCGGCCACGAGCCCCGGATCGAGGACGGCTGCGATCCGGACGCGCGTCTCTTCCGAGATCTTCGACAGCGGCACGCCGGTGTCGGTCGCCAGGTCGACGAAGAGCGCGCGCTCCCCGCCGGAGTCGTGCACCGAGGCGACGCCGGTCCCGACGCTCGCGCGCCGAGGACTCGAGAACAGCTCGACCGCATCGGCCATCTCCTCGAGGTCGCGGCACTCGTGGACGCCGTAGGCGTCGAACACCGCTTCGTACGCCCCGTGCTCGCCCGCCAACGCGCCGGAGTGCGCGACGACCATCGCCTTCGACCCCTGGGTCCTGCCGACCTTCAGCGCGAACACGGGGATCCCGGCCTCCGCCGCCTTCGCCAGCGCGGTGAGGAAACCTTCGGGCTGCCGGACCGTCTCCAGCAGCAGCGCCACCACCTCGGTCGAGCCCAGCGAGAGCGCGTAGTCGAAGTACTCGTCCATCGTGGTGACGATCTCCTGTCCGCTCGAGACGACGAGGTTGAACCCGATCCGCCGGTCGTTGAACGCGAACGCCGCGAACGCGGATCCCGAATGCGAGAGGAACGTCACCGGCCCGGGCGGAAGGTCGTCGGGCGTCGGGAAGCCGGTCGCCCGCAGCCTCGCCTCGGTGTTCAGGAAGCCCATGCCGTTGCCGCCGCACAGCGCCATCCCGTGCTCGCGCGCGATCGCGGCCACGCGCTCGGCCAGCGGAGGCATGCCCGGCTCGGGCGGCGTCTCCTCGAACAGCGACGAGAAGGTCACGACGGCGGCGACGGCGGCGTCGGCCGCTTCGCGCATCGCCTGCTCGATCCGGGCGTTCGCGACGCCGAGGATCGCGAGGTCCACCCGCTCCGGCACCTCACCGATCGACGGGAAGCACCGATGGCCGAGGATCTCGTCGTAGCCCGGATTGACCGGGTAGATCGCGCCGTCGAAGCCGCCGCGCTCGAGCTCGACGAGCATCTGTCGCCCGAGCGAGCCCTCCTTGACGGAGGCGCCGACCACGGCGACGGAACGCGCCTCGAGCATCCGCCGGAGCGCGGGTCGTTCGGCCTCCGTCACGTGCGCTTCTTGACCGCCCTATCCTTCACGGCCGCACGGTACGCCTTCCAGCCGGGGATGCCGTTCACGCCGCCGCCCGCATGGGTGGCCGAGGACCCGTGGTAGAGACCCTTGATCGGCGTGCGGAAGTCGGCGTAGCCGGGCGCGGGTCGCATGTGGAAGAGCTGGTCCACGCTCAGCTCGCCGTGGAAGATGTTGCCCCCCATCAGGCCGAGCTCCTGCTCCATGTCATACGGCCCGATCACCTGGTAGTCGATGATCGCGCTCTTGAAGTTCGGGGCGAGCTCGTCGTAGAGGTCGAAGATCCGCTTCGCGTAGGCGTCGAGCTCGTCGCGGTGGGGCTCGTTCACCCAGTCGTCCGGCACCCACTGGCTGAACATCGAGAACACGTGGGTGCCCTCGGGCGCGAGCTTCTTGTCGAGCGTCGTCGGGATCACACCGTCGACGAACGGCGCCACCGAAGGCTTCCGGTCCATGTGCGAGTCCTGGAAGGCCCGCTCCGCGTACTGCGGCGTGAAGCAGAGCTCCACCGACCCGGTGTGATGCTCCTGCATCTCCTTGCCGGGCATCGCGATGAAGTCGGGCAGCTCCGACATCGCCACGTTGATCTTCACGACGCCCGAGCGCGTCTTCCACCGCTCGATGTCCTTCACGAAGTCGGCCGGCAGCTCCGCCGGCGACAGGAGGTCGAGGAACGAGATCTTCGGGTGGACGCATGTCACGCCGATCGGCGCGCGGACCTCGGTCCCGTCCTCGAGGACGACCCCTCGGAACCGGCCACCGGACGTGACGATCTTCTTCACGCGCGCGTTCGTCCGGATCTCCGCCCCGTACGACTCGGCCGACCGGCGGATCGCGTCCGACACGCCGCCCATCCCGCCCTGCTGGTAGCCCCACGAGCCGAGGTGGCCGTCGCCGACGTCGCCGATCGAGTGGTGGAGCATCACGTAGGCGGTCCCCGGCTCGTCGGGCCCGGCCCAGGTCCCGATGATGCCGTTCACGGCCAGCATGCCCTTGATCTCCTCGGACTCGAACCAATCGTTCAGCAGGTCCGTGATGCTCATCGTGAACAGACGCGTCACGTCGCCGACGCCGCGGACGCCGAGCTTGCGCACCCTCCACGCCGTCTTCGCCGTCTCGATCAGGTCGCCGATCGCCATCGAACCGGCGCGAGGCGGGCTCTGCAGGAGCAGCGGACCGAGGATGTCGGCGACGCCTTGCAGCCACGCTTCCCACTCGACCATCGCGTCGGCGTCCTTCTTCGAGAACTGCGCGATCGAGTCGTAGGAACGGTCTGCCTCGTCGGCGTAGACGAGGATCGCGCGGCCGTCGGGGTAGGCCTGGAAGTACGGCCCGAACGGCGTGACGTCGTAGCCGTGACGCTTCAGGTTGAGCTCGTTGATGATCGTCGGCGGCATCAGGGACATCACGTACGAGTAGGTCGTGACGTTGATCTCCGGGTGGTCGGGGAACGGGGCGCTCGTATCCGCGGCGCCGCCGGTCTTGTCCCTGCCTTCCAGGACGACCGTCTTGGCTCCGTGCCTGGCGAAGTACGCCCCCGCCGTCAGCCCGTTGTGCCCGCCGCCGATCACGATCGCGTCGTAGGTGTTGGTGGCCATGTCCCTCGGGTCCTTTCGTCCGCGCCGCACGGATGATGCCCAGAACTTGAACGGCGAGTCAAACGGTCCGGGTGGCCCTTACCCTTTGATTTGGGCTGCTCAAAGGGGTACCGTGTGCCGACCAGCCGGCGGAGCCCGAGGGGCTCGGCGCCGGTCCCGCTGTACGGCGTTCAGGGAGCGGATCGGTGGCCAAGTCGAGGCCCAAGGGGCCCCCGAAGATCGCGAAGGACCGGCGCCAGGAGATCCTGGACGCCGCCGCCCAGGTGATCACCGACCGCGGGCTGGCCGAGACCCGCATCCAGGACATCGCCGAAGCCTGCGGCGTCTCCGCCGGCCTGATCCTCTACTACTTCGAATCGAAGGACCGGCTGCTCGTCGAGGCGCTCACGTCCGCGAACGATCAGTTCTACCTGCGGCTCTCGCGGGAGCTGCGGAAGGATCCATCGGCGCGGGCGCAGCTCGATCGGCTGATCGAGCTGTCGGTGCCGGGGCTGCTGCCCGAGTTCGGCCTGCTCGACGAGTGGGCACTGTGGGTCGAGATCTGGGTGCGGGCGCTGCGCGATCCGGAGATGGCGAAGGAGCACGAGGTGCTGAACCGGCGGTGGCGGCGATCGATCGCCGACATCGTCCGCCACGGCCGCTCCACGGGCGAGTTCCCGGACGGCCGCGACGCCGACGAGATCGGGATCCAGATCGGCGCGCTGATCGACGGGCTCGCGATCCAGGTGCTGATGGACCACAGCGAGGTCACGCCGGAGGACATGTTCCGCGTCGGCCGCGAGGTGTCGTCGAAGCTGATCGGATTCGCCCTGGAGCCGGCGGGCGCGTAAGCGCCGCCCCACCTGGGACTCCCGGCCGTCGGTACCCTGAGCGGGCGATGGCCCCGATCCCGCTGATGCTCGACGTCGACACGGGGGTCGACGACGCGCTCGCGCTGCTCTACGCGGTGGCGTCGCCCGAGGTCGAGCTGGTGGCGGCCACGTGCGTGGCCGGCAACGTGCCGCTCGAGGACGTCACGAGGAACACCCTCGCCGTGCTCGAGGCCGCCGGGCGCGGCGACGTCGAGGTGGCCGCGGGGGCGGCGGCCCCGCTCGGGCGGGAGCACGTCCCGTTCCCGGTGGTGCACGGCGAAGGCGGGCTCGGTCGCGTCGAACCGACGGAGCCTCGCGCCCGACCGTCCGCCCGTGCCGCCGCCGATGCGATCGTCTCGACGGTCCGCGGCCGTCCGGGTGAGGTGCTGCTGGTCGCGACGGGGCCGCTGACGAACGTGGCGCTCGCGCTGCGCGAGGAACCGCACCTGCCGCAACTGCTCGGCGGATTCGCATTGATGGGCGGCGCGTTCGCCCGCGGCGGCAACGTCACGCCGGCGGCCGAAGCGAACATCTGGGTCGACCCGCTCGCGGCTGCCGAGGTGTTCGGCGGGTTCGCCGGAGCCGACGACGAACGGCTCCCGGTCTGCGTCGGGCTCGACGTGACGGAGCGCGCGGTGATGCGCCGTACGGAGCTGGACGCCGTGTGCGAGCCGGCGCCCGACTCGGTGCTCGGCCGGCTCGTCGAGGACGCGACGAGCTACTACATGGACTTCTACGCGGAGGTCGTGGGCCAGGACGGGTGCCGGTTGCACGACCCGTTGGCGGTGGCGATCGCGATCGATCCGTCGCTGGCGCGGCTCGAGACGACCCGCGTCGAGGTGGAGACCGAGGGCCGATGGACGGTCGGAGAGACCGTGGCGGACCTCACAGGGATCCGGGGCAGTCCGTGGCCGGTCGGGTGGGAGCCGGAGGCGAACGCTCGCGTGGCGCTCGACGTCGACGAGGACCTGTTCATGAAGCGGTTCGTCGAGCGGGTCCGAGGGCTCATGGAGGCGAACGCGTGACGGGATCGATCGTCGTCGTCGGCGCGATCAACGTCGACCTCGTGGTGTCGGGAGCCGCGCTCCCCCGCCCCGGTGAGACCGTGACGGGCGGGATCTTCAGCCAGCATCAAGGCGGGAAGGGCGGGAACCAGGCCGTGGCGGCGGTCCGCGCGCTCGGCGGAGGGCAGGGCGTCGTGATGGTCGGCGCCGTCGGCAACGACGCGCTGGGGCACGACGCACTCGACGCGTTGCGCTCGGAGGGCATCGCCACGTCGGTCGCGATGCGCGCCGGCGTGCCGACCGGCGTGGCGCTGATCTGCGTCGGACCGGACGGCGAGAACCAGATCTCGGTGGCCCCGGGTGCCAACGCCCACCTGTCGGGTCACGACGTCTCGTCGTCCCTGGGTCAGGTCCACGAGGCGGGTGTCGTCCTGTCGAGCCTGGAGGTGTCGAAGGAGGCCGTCGAGGCGGCGTTGGCGTGGGCGCACGAGCGAGGCGTTCCCTTCGTGCTCAATCCCGCCCCGGTCCAGCCCTGGGTCGGGGAGATCGCGGCCAGAGCGACGTACGTGACTCCGAACGAGCACGAGCGCGAGGTCGTGGGACAGCTCCCGGACGGGGTCGTCGTGGTGGAGACGCTCGGCGAGGAGGGCGTGGCGATCCACCGCGGCAATGCCGTCGATCGCATCGAGGCCCCCAAGGTGGAGGCCGTCGACACGACGGGCGCGGGCGACTGCTTCAACGGCGTGTTCGTGGCGGGCCTGGTGGAAGGACGGGAGGCGTCGGCGGCCGCCCGTCGCGCCGCCGCGGCGGCGGCTCTGTCGGTGACGAAGCCCGGCGCCCGCGAGGGCATGCCCACGCGGGACGAGGTCGAGGCCTTCCTCCACCAGCCTTGATGGGGCGGCACGAGCGCCTCGTCGGCTCGAAATGCCGCGGTCGCTTCGCCGGAGATGCGTGATCGCCAGCCCGCCTGCAAGACCCA
>DASQTT010000125.1:0-7338 GCA_035641735.1 Actinomycetota bacterium
GGTAGGCGCCCGACGGCGGATAGTCAAACCCGAGTGACGCCGCGGCGAGCCCTCCGAGCATCGAGCCCTTCCACGGTCAAGGCCTCCCGGCGGACGCAGCGGCCGCCTGATCCGCCACGACGACCTGGTCCTGGACCGACACCCGCGCCGCGGGGATCGAGAGGTCTCCGGCGAGGAGCTTCGCGAGCGCATCGGCTTTCTCGGCGCCCGTGACCACCCAGATGGCTCGCCGGCCGCGAGCGAGCCCCGGATAGGTGAGGGTCATCCGGCGCAGGCCCCGACGGGGTCGGGTGAGAGCCACGTCACGGTCGTGGACGTCGAGGACCGGGTCGCCCGGCAGGAGCGACGCCGTGTGGCCGTCGGCCCCGAGCCCGAGCTGGACGAGGTCGAAACCTTCGGGCAGCCTCTCCCCGTAGCGGAGGGCGGCCGCATCCATATCGGGGTCTTCGACCGGCATCCAGCGGACGCTGCCCAGCAGCTCGGGTGGGAGCGTGTCCGATTGCATCGTGCGATTCCGCTGGGGGTCGCCGAACGGCACGACGCGTTCGTCGACCTGCCACGTCTCGATCGAGCGCCACGGGAGGTCGAGCCGGGACATCGTCCGGAACATGGGCATCGGCGTCGCGCCGCCGCTGATCGCCCAGGTGAAGCGATCCCCGGCGTCGACCGCTCCGCGAACCGCCGCGGCCACGAGCTCGACGGCCCGGTCCGCGACCTCCTCCGGATCCGACCGGACCTCCACCGAGATCATCAGTCGGCCACGTGGCCGCCGAACTCGCGCCGCATCGCGGAGAGCACCCGGCGGGCGAACGCTCCCTCCCCCCGGGACGCGAATCGGGCGAACAAGGCCGCGGCGAGCACATCGGCCGGCGTCCCCGACTCGATCGCGGTGATCGCCGTCCACCGACCCTCGCCGGAGTCGGAAACGTGCTCGTCGGATCCGGTGAGCTCGGGATCCTCGTGGAGCGCCGCGGCGGTCAGGTCGAGGAGCCACGACGAGACGACGCTCCCCCGGCGCCAGGCCTCCGCGACCTCGTCGACGGCGATCCGATACCCGGGGGTGCCCTCCTCGGCGCGGCGCAGGACGTTCAACCCCTCCGCGTAGGCCTCCATCAGGCCGTACTCGATGCCGTTGTGGACCATCTTGACGAAGTGGCCGGAGCCGACCGGACCGCAGTGGAGGTAGCCGTGCTCGGCGGGGGTGAACGCCGCGTTCCGGCCTCGGGTCCGGGGCGCGGCCCCGACCCCGGGCGCCAGCGATGCGAAGATGGGTTCGAGGTGCTCGAACACGTCCGCGTCCGCGCCCACCATCAGGCAGAAGCCGCGCTCGAGCCCGAAGACGCCCCCGCTCGTGCCGCAGTCGGCGTACCGGATGTCGCGGTCGCCGAGCTCGCGGGCGCGCCGCACGTCGTCGCGGTAGAAGGTGTTGCCGCCGTCGATCACGACATCGCCGGCCTCCAGATGCTCGGCGAGCCCGCGGATCGCCGCCTCGGTCGGCTCGCCCGACGGGACCATCACCCAGACGGCCCTCGGCGGTTCCAGCGTCCGCACGAGCTCTTCCACGCTCGCCGTCCCCGTCGCGCCCTCCCCGCGGAGCCGCTCGACCGCCGTCGGATCGAGATCCGACACGACGCAGGTGTGACCGTCGCGCATCAGTCGCCGGGTGATGTTCGCGCCCATCCGTCCGAGCCCCACCACCCCGAGCTCCATCGGCCGGTCACTCGCCATCCGGGCCTCCCTCGTCCGTTCATCAGGTCGTTCCGCCGCCGGCGGATCGGCGGTCATCCCGGAGCCTATGCCGACGGATAGGACGGCCGACGCGCTCGTCGTTTTCGGCATCACCGGCGACCTCGGACGCCGGATGACGCTTCCGGCCCTCTACCGGCTCGAGCTCGCGGGTGCGCTCCCGTGCGACGTGGTCGGGATGAGCCGGCAGGAGCGGACCACGGAGGAGCTCCGCACGATGGCCCGCGAAGCGATCGTGGCCGCCGAGGGCACGATCGACCAGACGGTCTTCGAGCGGTTCGCCCGGCGGCTCACCTACCTGCCGGGAGACGCCACGGACCCGGCCGCGTACGAGCGCCTGACCGAGCAGCTGGGCGACGTGCGGCGACCCGTCTTCTACCTGGCGACGCCGCCCTCGCTCTTCGCGCCGATCGTCGACTCGCTGGGGAAAGCCGGCCTCGCGGACCGGGCGCGCGTCGTGATCGAGAAACCGTTCGGCTACGACCTGAAGTCGGCCCGCCAGCTGAACGAGCAGCTCCTGCGGGTCATCGACGAGCAGCAGATCTACCGGATCGACCACTTCCTGGGCAAGGAACCGGTGCAGGACATCGTGTACCTCCGCTTCGCGAACGAGATCCTCGAGCCCGTCTGGAACCGCCACCACGTCGAGGCCGTCCAGATCACCCTCGCGGAGTCGTTCGGGATCGAGGGGCGCGGCAGCTTCTACGACGACGTGGGAGCGCTCCGCGACGTCGTGCAGAACCACCTCCTCCAGGTGCTGGCGCTCGTCTCGATGGAGCCGCCGGCCGGGAGCACCGACGCGGTCGCGGACCGGCGACTCGACGTGCTTCGCGCGATCCCCGACGCCGATCCGACCGACTACGTGAGGGGGCAGTACGAGGGCTACCTCGAAGAGCCCGGCGTGCGCCCGGATTCCCAGACCGAGACGTACGCGGCGCTGCGGTTGCGGATCGCCAACTGGCGATGGGCCGGCATCCCGTTCCTGATCCGCGCGGGCAAGGCGCTGCGAACGAGCCTCTCCGAGGTCCACGTCCTCTTCCGACGCCCGCCGCCGATCCTGATGGGCGGACACGCGGCGGAGGTCCGCCACCACAACCACGTGACGATCAAGATCGGGCGCGACGCCGGCGCCAGCATCGGCGTCCTCGTGAAGGAGGCGAGGGGCGACGGCGTCGAGCCGGTGCATCTCGATGTCTCCTTCCGGGAGCACCTGGCCAAGAGCCCGGGACCCTACGAGCGGCTCCTCGGCGAAGCGCTCGAAGGCGATCCGACCCTGTTCCCTCGGCAGGACGTGATCGAGGAGCTATGGCGGATCGTCCAGCCGCTGCTGGACGCCCCTCCCGACGTCGAGCCCTACGCGCGCGGATCGTGGGGACCCGCCGCCGCCGACCGGCTCGCCGAGCCGTTCGGCGGCTGGCGCTCCCCCCGGGAGTGATCGCCGCGGCGGGACGATCCGCGCCGTCGTTCGCACCTTCCTGGTGTACAAGGATGAGGTGGACGAAGGCACGACGCAGGACGCCGAGGCGCTCGACGCGTACTCGTCCGTCGTCGTGTCGGTCGCCGAGCGGCTGATCCCCTCGGTCGCGAGCCTTCGCGTCCGGCAGCGGCTCCGAGGCGGAGGCGTGGACGGCTCGGGCTCCGGCGTCGTGATCACCCCCGACGGATTCGCACTCACCTCGGCGCACGTCGTCGGATCGATGGATCGGGGATCCGCCTCCTTCGTCGACGGCCGCGAAGTCCCCTTCGACGTGGTCGGCCGCGATCGCCTCTCCGACCTGGCCGTCCTCCGTCTGCAGGGCGACGGCTTCACCTCGGCGGAGCTCGGCGAGGCCGCACGTCTGCGGGTGGGCCAGCTCGTCGTGGCGATCGGCAACCCGATGGGCTTCGCCGGCTCCGTGACGGCGGGTGTGGTCAGCGCGCTCGGGCGGGCACTTCCGGTCCGCGCCGGACGGGTCGTCGAGAACGTGATCCAGACCGACGCCGCGCTGAACCCGGGGAACTCGGGCGGCGCGCTGGCGGACGGCCGGGCTCGCGTGGTCGGGATCAACACCGCGGTCGCCGGCGTCGGTCTCGGGCTCGCCGTGCCGATCGACGACGCCACGCGGCGGATCATGCACGCGCTCATGACAGACGGACGCGTGCAGCGCGCGTACATCGGGATCGCGGGCGGCGGGCGGCCGCTCCCGCCGCGGGCCGCGGCCGCGGTGGGCCGCGTCGACGGCGTCGAGGTGATGGAGGTCGTCGACGGGAGCCCCGCGGTCGAGGGCGGGATCCGGTCCGGCGACCTGATCGTCGAGCTCGACGGCGTGCCGGTGGGCGACGCCCGCGACATCCAGCGCCTGATGGTCGGCGAGGCGATCGGTCGCTCGATCGAGGCCCGCGTCTGGCGCGACGGCGAGCTCCGGACCTTCGTGATCCACCCGGTGGAGCTGACCGCCGCCTAGCTCGAGGCGGACCCGCGGCGGCCCCGGGTTCGGACCACGGCCTGCCGATAAGCTCCGCGCCGATATCTGGTCTGATGGTGGGGACGAGCGGAGGGGAGGGAGCTGCATGAACCTGAACAGCGTCTTGATCGGATCCGAGGATCCGGACCGGCTGGTCGCGTACTACACGAAGCTCTTCGGCGAGCCGACCTGGAACGACGGCGGCTACACCGGCTGGATGATCGGGCAAGGGGCCGTCACCGTCGGACCGCACGACGAGGTCCATGGGCGGAACGGTGAGCCCGGCCGGATCATCTGGAACATCGAGACGCCCGACGTCCGCTCGGAGTTCGAGCGGTTCAAGGGCGCCGGCGCCACGGTCGTCCAGGAGCCCTACACGATGGAGGGGATGGACGCCGACGACGCGATCTGCACCCTCGAAGACCCCGACGGGAACTACTTCCAGCTGATGTCGCCGATGGGACCGCCCGAGGGCTAGGCGCTCCGAAGATCGTGTCGCCGCTTCCCTCGGCCGCCGCGATCGGCGTGGTGGGTGTGCCGACGAACTCGGCGGGGACCACCGACGGGGTCGCTCGCGCCCCGGCGGCGCTGCGCGATGCGGGCCTGATCGAGGCACTGGAGCGCTCGTCGTCGGTCGTCGACTACGGCGACCTGCGACTGCCCGAGCCGTCTCCGGTGCGCGATGCCGAGACCGGCGTGATCGATCCCGATGGCCTGAGGGCGATGGTGGAGGCCGTTCGCGAGCGCGTCGGGCGTATCCTCTCGGAGGCGCGCTTCCCGCTCGTCGTCGGCGGCGACTGTCCGGTGCTCCTCGGCTGCCTCTCGTCGTTCGGGGACGCCGGCGATCGAGGTCTGCTGTTCGTCGACGGACACGAGGACGCGTACGCGCCGGAACGTTCGACGAGCGGCGAGGCGGCCGACATGGAGCTCGGGTTCGCTCTCGGCACGGTCGACACGCCCTGGTGGCCCGAGCTGCACGCGCGCGCCCCGCTCGTGACGGCGGAGCGGACCCGGCTGCTGGGACCGCGCGATCGCGCGGCGATCGAGGGGTACGGGCAGACGCCGCTGGGCGATCCGTTCTCCGTCCGGGACGCGTCGGCACTGGCCCGCGATCCCGTCGCGATCACGTCCGACGCCGTGGATGCGCTCTCGGCGAGGCGGTGGTGGCTGCACCTCGATCTCGACGTCCTGTCGACGGAGGCGCTGCCCGCGATCGACTACCCGCAGCAAGGCGGCCTGAGCTGGGGCCAGCTCGAGACCGTGATCGGGACCGCGTTGGAGGCCGGGCCCGTCGGCTGGGACGTGACGATCTACAACCCCGACTTGGATCCGAACGGGGAGCACGCCCGCCGGATCGTCGAGTTCCTCGGCGCGATGGCGCCGAGGCTCGTGTACCGGGAGGGATGACGGCATGCTGCTGGACGAGGTCGCGGCGGCGTCGGAGGACGTCGCCGCGACCTCGTCCCGCCTGAAGAAGATCGAGCGGCTGTCGTCGCTCTTGGCGCAGCTTCGACCCCACGAGGTCCCGATCGCCGTCGCGTACCTGTCGGGTGCGCTGCCGCACGGTTCGATCGGCGTGGGGTGGGCCGCGCTCCGGAGCGTCGCCTCGCCGGGCTCGCACCCGACGCTGGAGCTGACGGAGGTGGACGCCGTCCTCCGACGGATCGGCGCGCTCGCCGGAGCGGGATCCCAGGCGGCGCGCCGCGAGGAGCTGCAGGCGCTCTTCGCGCGGGCCACCGAGCGGGAGCAGCGGTTCCTCCGCGGCCTCCTGATGGGCGAGGTCCGTCAGGGAGCCCTCGCAGGCGTGATGCTCGAGGCGATCGCCCGCGCCTCGGGCGTGCCGGCGCCGGAGGTGCGCCGCGCTGCGATGCTCGCCGGTGACCTCGGCGTCGTCGGCGCTGCGGCGATCGGCGGTGGATCGGCCGCGCTCGGCGCCTTCGGGCTGACGCCGCTGCAGCCGGTCCAGCCGATGCTCGCGCAGTCGGCGCCCGATGTGCGAACGGCGCTCGATCGGATCCACCCGGCGGCCGTCGAGTGGAAGCTCGACGGCGCGCGGCTCCAGATCCATCGCGCCGGCGACGACGTGCGTGCGTTCACGCGCAACCTGGCCGACGTCACCGATCGCGTCCCCGAGATCGTGGACGCGATCGGCCGCCTCCCGATCGCCTCGGCCGTCTTCGACGCCGAGGCGATCGCCCTCCGTGCCGGTGGACGCCCGTACCCGTTCGGGATGACGATGAGCCGGTTCGGCAGCCGCAGCCGCAAGGACATCACCGAGCTGCGCAGGGACTTCCCGCTTTCGGCCTTCGTCTTCGACGTCCTGCATCTGGACGGCGAGGACCTGATCGACCGGCCGGCCGCGGAACGCTTCGACGCGATCGACGCGCGACTGCCGGAGGAGCTCGGCGTGCCCCGGATCGTCACCGACGACCCGGACGAGGCCGAGCGGTTCCTGGACGACGCGATCGAGCGCGGTCACGAGGGCGTGATGGTGAAGGCGCTGGACGCGGCTTACGAGGCCGGCCGGCGCGGGGCGAGCTGGCTCAAGGTGAAACGCGCCGACACCCTCGACCTGGTCGTCCTCGCAGCCGAGTGGGGCCACGGCCGGCGCCAGGGTTGGCTGAGCAACCTCCACCTGGGCGCCCGCGATCCGTCGACCGGCGGGTTCGTGATGCTCGGCAAGACCTTCAAGGGCATGACCGACGAGATGCTCGCGTGGCAGACCGAGCACCTGCAGCGGCTCGAAACCGGTCGCGAGGGCATCACCGTGCACGTCCGACCCGAGCTCGTCGTCGAGGTCGCCTTCGACGGGCTGCAGTCGAGCCCGCGCTATCCGGGCGGGCTCGCCCTCCGGTTCGCCCGCGTGAAGGGCTACCGGCCGGACAAGCGGCCGGAGGACGTCGACACGATCGACGCGGTCCGCGCGATCCACGCCCGCTCGGTGGCCTGAGGATGCCGAAGCTGAGTGCGGGACTGCTGCTCCACCGGCGTCGGAACGGCGCCGTCGAGGTGCTGCTGGTGCATCCCGGAGGGCCGTTCTGGGCTAGGAAGGACGACGGAGCCTGGTCGATCCCGAAGGGCGAATACGACGCCGGGGAGGATCCGCTCGCGGTCGCGGTCCGAGAGTTCGAGGAGGAGATCGGCGTGG
>DASQTT010000126.1:0-2881 GCA_035641735.1 Actinomycetota bacterium
CTCGTCCGCGGGGACCACGTTTCCACCGATCTGGTCCAGGTATCCCGGCGCGGCGTCACCGGAGCGAAGGTGCGCGTCCCCCTCTCCGTCCGTCACGGCACCCGGCCCGCGCCCCGACCTCGGCACATCCAAGGCGTATCCGGGCGCCTCCAGGGGTTCGGGTCGCTCGCACGCGACGAGCGCGAGACAACAGATCGCGGGCACGAACCATCTTCTTCGCGTTCGGGGCGGTCTCTCCGGTCGGATGCCGATGATGGCCCTACGGTAGCCGTCCGTCGAGCGCCGTACTTCTCACCTCGACGACCGAGCCTGCCGATGGTTCCTGGCGATGCAGAACCCACCCGTGCAGCTCCCAGAGCACG
Organism: Actinomycetota bacterium; assembly: GCA_035641735.1. Classification (GTDB taxonomy): domain Bacteria; phylum Actinomycetota; class UBA4738; order UBA4738; family HRBIN12; genus JAJNBA01. The sequence continues at coordinate 363 of DASQTT010000126.1, forward strand.
TCCAGCGCCGGCTCATCGTCTACAAGGCCGCCGGCGCGGTGGTGCTGATCGGCGTCTGGGGATGGTTCGCGCTGGTGGAGAGCGACCAGACGCCGGTGTTCGTGTACCTGAACATCGCGGTCCACGAGAACGGGCACGTGCTGTTCCGCCCGTTCGGCGAGCTGACGATGCTGATCATAGGCTCCGGCTTCGAGGTGCTGTTCCCGTTCCAAGTCGGCATCTATTTTCCTCATCAAGAAGGACGTCGTGGCGACCTCCGTCTGCTTCGGGTGGGCGGCGAGCGCACTCGCGAGCGCCGCCACCTACATCGCCGACGCCGACGAGGGTCGGCTGGCGCTCCTCGGCGCCACCGGTGCGGACTCGGCCGGCGACTGGGAACGCATCCTGGGCGCGGAGTTCTTCGACAAGGTCTTCCTGGCCGACCGCATCGCATCGATCGTGCGGAGCGGCGGCTTCGTCCTGTGGTTCGCGGCCCTCGGGACCGCCCTGGGCACGATCGCGTGGAACTTCCGGAAGGTCCCGTCCGGCGGTCCGGCCGAGCGATGGAGCCGGCCGCGTGCGGCGCCCGCAGCGCCGCCGATCGCCGTCACGGACGAGGAGATGTGGAGCTGAGCGAGGCCGGGAAGCAGCGCAACGACTTGGGGTACGATGCTGCGGCCGTCGCACCGGGAGGGTCCGTGGCTCGAGACAACGTCGTCGTCGATCGCCTGAAGCAGGTCCCGCTCTTCTCGGCGTGCTCGAGCCGGGAGCTCCGCGCGATCGCCGGCGTCGTGAAGGAGGTCCAGCACCCCAAGGGAACCGTGATCGCCCGCGAGGGTGATCCCGGCGTGGGACTGTTCGTGATCGTCGACGGTGACGCCGAGGTCTCGATCGGCGGGAAGCGTATGGCGCGTCTGTCGCGCGGGGACTTCTTCGGCGAGATCGCGCTCCTCGACGGCGGGCCCCGGTCCGCGACCGTCACGGCGAAGAGCGACCTGCGCCTCCTCGGGCTCACGGAGTGGGTCTTCCGCGGGCTCATCCAGGAGCATCCGTCGATCGCGGTGAAGACGCTGGAGTCGATGGCCGGCCGGCTGCGCGCCGCCACGAAAGCCGCCACCGCCTGAGGGACCGGCCGGCGTGCCGGTGCTCGTTCGTCCCGATGGCGTGCGACTGAACCACGAGGTGCACGGCGACCCCGGCGCGCCGCCGATGATCCTGCTGGAGGGGCTGGGGGGCGACATCCCCGGCTGGCGGCGGAACATCCCAACGCTGGCGCAGGAGCTGTGGGTGATCGGCTACGACTTCCGCGGGAACGGGGGAAGCGACGACCCCCCCGGGCCGTGCACGATGGCCACCTTCGTCGACGACACCCTCGCGCTCCTCGACGCGCTCAGGGTCGAGCGGGCACACGTGTACGGCCAATCGTTCGGCGGGATGGTCGCCCAGGAGCTGGCGCTGACGGCGCCCGAGCGCGTCCGGACCCTGATCCTGGCGTGCACGGACATGGGGGAGCGAACCACCATCCGCCGGGAGGGCGCCACGGCGCCGAAGCACGAGCCGTGGAGGGCGCTCTATGCGCCCGGCTTCCCGGACGCGCATCCCGAACACGTCGCGGAGGACCTCCGGATCGGCGCGGCCCAACCCGACCATCCGGTCGGGGGACGGCGACAATGGGAGGCGATGGAGGGGTTCGACACCTATGACCGCCTCCCGGGCATGCGGATCCCGACGCTCGTCGTCCACGGCACGGAGGACCAGCTGATCCCGGTCGAGAACGGCAGCCGGCTGGCCGCTCGGATCCCCGGCGCCGAGCTCGTGCTCCTCGAGGGCGCCGGGCACGTCTACCACTCGGAACGGCCGGAAGAGGCGGACGCGGCCGTCCTCGACTTCGTCCGGAGGCACGAGGGTGCCTGAGCCGCCGACCGAGGTCGAACGGATGGCGGAGGAGCGGGTCGCGGCGCGCGCCGCGCGCGACTTCGCGACCGCCGACGCGATCCGCGAGCGGATCGCGTCGGCGGGTTGGACCGTCGTCGACGAGCCGGACGGGGGCTTCCGCCTGGAGCCGGTCGCCGTGAACGAGCCGCCCGCCCGGCGCGAGCGGTCGCAGGACGTGGTGACCCTCCTCGATCGCGAACCCGACGCGGACGTCAGCGTCCACTGGGTATGTGAGGGATGGCCCGAGGACATCGAGCGCGCGATCGCGGGGTTCCGGGCGAACGAGGGCGGCCGCAGGGTCCAGTACGTCGTGGCCGACGTCACCGACCGGCCGCCGGCGGCGTGGGGAACCGGTGTCGACGTGGTGTGGCTGCAGGCAGGGACCGGATGGGGCGCGGCGCGCAACGCCGGGCTGAAGCGCAGCCTTGGCCGGACCGTGGTGGTCGTGGATGGATCGGTCGAGCCCACGGGCGACGTGTTCGGTCCGATCGAGACGACGCTCGCGGACCCGGATGTCGGTGTCTGCGGACCGTTCGGGATCGTGACGCACGACCTCCGCCAGTTCGACGAGGCGGCAGGCGGCGACGTCGACGCGATCGAGGGCT
>DASQTT010000127.1:0-4542 GCA_035641735.1 Actinomycetota bacterium
GCCGAGGAGACCGATGAGGATCAGTCGGCGGAGGAGCCGACACCCCCTTCGGTGCCGCCGGTCTCCGGCTGAGCGCCGATCTTCACGGGATCTTCACGGACCTCGTACCCGCAGGCCAACGCGGTTTCCGGTCCCTCGGAAGCCCTCCGGGTGGCTCCCTTTGGCGCGCTTCCGGCCGACGCCCTGACCAGCGGCAACGAGTCAGAAACGTTGCGCCGCAACCGCTGACTCGGGTTGTTGTCCTCGGGTGTCGGCTTACTAGCCTGGGCGCCGTCCGATATGGCCTATCGGAAACTCCCGATCATCGTGTTGGTGGTCGCCGTGCTCGTGACGGGGACGGCGTCCAGAGCGGACGCCGGGGCTGTCGACCGGCGAAGCCGGATGCTGCACCTCCTCAATGGGGTGCGGAACCGTCACGGGCTCCCCACCTTCCGCGTCAATCGCGAGCTCTCGACCAAAGCCCTGCGCCATTCGAGGCGGATGGCCGCGGGGGGCGACCTGTTCCACACCCAGGACCTGTACCAGACGGTCCGTGCCTACCACCCCTCGTGCTGGGCCGAGAACGTCGGGATGGCGAGGTACATCAAGACCGTCCTGCGGCTCTGGATGCACAGCTCCGGACACAAGGCGAACATCCTCCGCCGGGCGTTCCGCCGGGTCGGGATCGGTGTGGCGAAGTCCAACGGCGTCGTCTGGGTCACCGTGATCTTCTACGGCGGCTGACTCGGTCAGCCGACGAGCGTGCGCAACTGCCGGAGCGCCACCGTGAGCTGGGACAGGTCGGTGACCCCCTCCATCGCGAGTGAACGCATGAACCGGTGCAACCGGCCGTAGGGTGCCGCACGATCCTCGAGGAACGCGTCCACGGCCTCGTCGATCGGACGGCCGCCTGCCTGTTCGAGGATCGTCTCGATGATCTGTCGCCGGATCGTGAAGAGGTCGTCCTCCATCGACCGTACGGCCCACCGCTGCCATCTGGTCTTCGCCGGCTGCTCGCCGAGTCGCTGCTCGAGCCAGTCGATGGCGAGCCGGTCTCCGAGCAAGAAGAAGCCGCGGGCGACCTCCAGCACCGGCCGGCCGGTCGCGCGGGAGACGGTGATGATGTCCGGCCCGTGCACCAGCTCGTCCTGGAACGCATGCCGCCGGGCGATCACCTCAGGGACCCCCTCCTCGATATGCCGCCGGGCTTCACGCTCGCGCTGTTCCCGCCAGGATTCGGGGCCGATCTGCTCGATCACCGACGACAGCTCGCGGAAGGCGGCGCGGGCCTGGTCGATCGCCTCGGCCAGTCGGATGCCCGGCGCGCGGACGAGGTACCAACGCGCCGTCGTCTCCACGAGCCAGTCGACGCCGGTCATCAGCTGGTTCTGCAGCTCGGGGTCGATCTTTCCGTCCAGCGCCTCGACGTCGTTCCATCGAACGCCCGCATCGACGACGTCCCGCGCGATCCGATAGGCGCGGACGACCTCGGCAGCCGTCGCCCCCGTCTCGGCCACCAGCCGTGAGACGAACGTCACGCCCTGGGAGTTCACGACGTCGTTCGCGACGATCGTCGCGATCAGCTCGCGGTGGAGGGGATGCTCCGGCAGCAGCTCGGCGAATCGTTCGACGATGGCCTGCGGGAAATAGCGCTCGAGGTCCCGCTCGAGGTACTGCGAGTCCGGGAGGTCGGACTCGAGGAGGTCGCGGCTGATCGAGCGCTTGGCGTACGTGACGAGCAGCGCGAGCTCAGGCCGGGTGAGACCCTCCCCACGGCCGCGGCGCTCCGCCATCTCCTCCGAGCTCGGGAGGAACTCGACGGCGCGCTCGAGCTCGCCCTCCGCCTCGAGCTGGAGCATCAGGTCCTCGCAGGCCTCGTTGCGATCGGGGGCCACGGCGACCTCCTGCGAGAGGATCTGCGCCTGCAGGTAGTTGTCGTACAGGACGCGCTGGACCACGTCGTCCGTGCTCGCGTGGAGGAGCGAGTTCCGCTCCTCGAAGGAGAGCTCGCCCCGTTCCATCGCCACGCCGAGGAGGATCTTCAGGTTCACCTCGTGGTCGGAGGTGTCCACGCCGGCGGAGTTGTCGATGAAGTCCGTGTTGATCCGTCCTCCCGCGCGCGCGTACTCGATGCGTCCGCGCTGGGTGAACCCGAGGTTGCCACCCTCCCCGACCACCCGTGCTCGGACCTGGGCCCCGCTCACCCGGACCGGGTCGTTCGCGCGGTCGCCAACCTCGGTGTGTCCCTCGGTCGTCGCCTTCACGTAGGTCCCGATCCCGCCGTTGAACAGCAGGTCGACCGGCGCCTGGAGGACCCAGCGGATCACATCCGCCGGGGTCATCTCCTCGGGCGCCTCGTCCGGGATGCCGATCGCGACGCGGGCGGCGGGCGAGAGCTTCGCCGACTTCGCGGAGCGGTCGATCACGTCGCCGCCGGGAGACAGCACCGAGCGGTCGTAGAGGGCCCACGACGAACGCGGCGTGTCGAACAGGCGCTTGCGCTCGGCGAACGAGCGGGCGGGATCCGGATCGGGATCGATGAACACATGGCGGTGGTCGAACGCAGCGATCAGCCGGAGCCGCTCCGTGTAGAGCATCCCGTTGCCGAACACGTCGCCGGACATGTCGCCGATCCCCACGACGCTGAACGGCTGCGTCGCGGGATCGATCCCCACCTCGCGGAAATGCCGCTTCACGGACTCCCACACGCCCCGGGCGGTGATCCCGAGGGCCTTGTGGTCGTATCCATGGGAGCCCCCCGACGCGAAGGCGTCGCCCAGCCAGTAGCCGTACGAGCGGCTGACCTCGTTCGCGGTGTCCGACAGTGCGGCCGTGCCCTTGTCCGCGGCGACGACGAGATAGGGATCCGGGCCGTCCAGGACCCGCACGCCCTCCGGATGGACCACCTCTCCCTTCACGAGGTTGTCGGTGACGTCGAGCATCCCTCGCATGAACGTCACGTACTGCTGGACGACCTCTGCCTGGGCTTGATCCGGCGTGATCGCGGGGCGTTTGAGGACGAACCCGCCCTTGGACCCGTCGGGCACGATGATCGCGTTCTTGACCTTCTGGGCCTTCATCAGGCCCAAGACCTCCGTCCGGAAGTCCTCCCTGCGGTCGGACCAGCGGATCCCGCCACGCGACACGTACCCGGCCCGGAGGTGGACCGCCTCCACGGCCGGCGAGTAGACCCACAGGTCGTAGAGGGGAACGGGCTTCGGCATCTCCGGAACCCGCTCCGAACGCAGCTTGAAGGAGAGGTACGGGCGGTCCGGGAGGAACGCGTTCGTGCGGACGATCGCCTCGATCGTGCCGAGCAGGTGGCGAAGGATGTTGTCCTGGTCGAGCGACGAGACCGACCTGAGATCCCGGTGGATCGCCTGCCGGATCTCGTCGACCTCCTCGTCCGGTGCCGCGCGGACGGGGTCGAACCTCGCCTCGAACAGGCGCACGAGCTGCTCGGAGATCTGGGGGTACGCGGCCATCGCGTCGTTCCGGTAGTTCTCGGTGTAGCGCGCGGACACGCGCATCCGGTAGTTGCGCAGGGCGCGGAGGACCTGCACCTCGCGCCACGTGAGCGAGGACAGCGTCACCAGCCGGTTCAGCGAGTCCGAGCCGACCTCCCCGCGCCAGACGGCCGCGATCGTCTCGGTCAGGCGATCGGCGGCTTCGCCGAGCTCGAGGACGGCTCCGCGCGAGTCGAGCACGCCGAAGTCGTGGATGTAGATGCGGCCCTCTCCCTGGACCGCCGTCGGCACCTCCTCGACCACCCGGAGCCCAAGCGCCTCGAGGATCGGCATGAAGTCGGAGAGGTCGACCTTCCCACCGGTCTTGTAGAGCTTCACCCGCGTGAGCCGCTCGCCCTTCGACTCGTTGCCCACGCCGACGAGGAACCCCTCGGCCGACGACTCCAGCTCCTCGAGCATCAGGACGTCGTCCACCGAGAGGTCCCACTCGTCGCTCGCCTTGTAGTAGTCGGGGAACCTCGGCCCCCACTCGTCCATCAGCATCCGCGCGCGGCCGGAACCGACGCGGCGGGTGAGCGCCTCGAGCAGCTCGTCGTCCCACGTGCGGGCGAGCCGCTCGACCTCTTGCTCCAGCTCCTCGTAGCGAACGTCGGGGATCGGCACCCCCGGGGCGACGTGGATCGTGAAGAAGATCCGTGCGGATTCCGTCTCGCCGAGCGACAGGTGGTAGTCGATCGTCGTTCCGTGGAACCGCTCGAGGAACAGCTGCTGCAGCGCCTTGCGGAGGTCGGCGTTGAACCGGTCCCTCGGCAGGGCGACGACGACCGAGACGTTGTGGCCGTAGAGGTCCCGGCGGATGAGCACGCGGATCCCGGCATGCTTCTCGAGTTGCAGCAACCCGACGATCAGCCGGCGGAGCTCTTCCGGTGAGGCCTGGAACAGCTCGTCCTTGGGGAACGACTCGAACAGCGTCACCGCGGCCTTGTAGTCGTGGGAGCCGGGGATCAGGTCCTCGGCGGCGATCACCTGTTCGAGCTTGTGGTGGAGCAACGGCGTCTTCGACGCGGGTTCCATGTAGGCCTTGCTCGTGAACAAG
>DASQTT010000128.1:0-7070 GCA_035641735.1 Actinomycetota bacterium
CTCCTGCCGATACCCCTCGGTCGTCAGGTCGCCGCTGCAGATGACGGCGTCGGGATCGAGCTCGTTCAGCTCCTCGATCACCCGGTGGAGCATGTTCGGGACGAAGTGCGCGGAGCCGACGTGCGGATCGGAGATGTGGGCGATCGTAACCATGTCGGCAGTCTAGGAGGCGTCCGTGCGTTCTCGCCCGCATCCGGGTAGAGCCGCGTGGGACGATGAGCGACCGTGACGTTCCTCGACGCCGCCTTGCTCGTCCTGTTCGGGCTGTCGGCCTGGGGCGGGTACCGGCGGGGAGCGACCCTCCAGCTGGCGGGCCTCGCGGGCCTCGCCCTGGGGTTCGTGATCGGCGCCTGGCTGGCCCCGCAGGTCGCGGAGGCGGCGGACTCGGATCCGGGCAAGGTGGCCCTGGCGTTCGGCACCGTTCTGGTGTTCGGCGCCGTCGGGGACGCCGTCGGCTCGTACGTGGGCCTGAGGGTCCGGCGTCGCGCGCGCGACACTCGGTTCGGGACCGCGGATGCGGTGGGTGGGGTCGGGCTGTCGCTGACCGCGCTGCTGCTCGCGATCTGGTTCATCGGCTTGAACCTCGCCTCCGGCCCGTTCCCCACGCTGGCGAGGGAGCTGCAGCGATCGACGATCGTCCGGGCGGTCGACGAGGTGCTGCCTCCGCCCCCGGCGCTCATCGACCAGCTCGGCTCCGTCCTGGGGCTGTTCGGTCTGCCCGACGTCTTCGCGGGTGTGCCACCGGCGCCGGCGGAACCCGTTCCGCAGCCGACCAGCGGGCTGGCGGCTCGGGCAGCGGAGGCGGCGCGCGCGTCGCTCGTGCTGATCAGCGGCCCCGCCTGCGACCGGATCCTCCAGGGGACCGGCTTCGTGGTCGCCGACGACCTGGTCCTCACGAACGCGCACGTGATCGCGGGGAGCTTGCCTCGCGTCCAGTGGGGCGGCCGAACCTTCGACGCGGTCGCGGTGGCGTTCGACGACGACCTCGACGCCGCCGTGCTCCGGGTGGACGGGTTGGACGCGCCCGCGATCGATCTCATGGGGGTCGAGGTGCTCCGCGGCGCCGGCGGCGCGGTGCTCGGGTACCCGCACGGGGCGTACACGGAGCAGCCGGCTGCCGCACGGCGTGCGATGGTTGCGACCGGACGCGACATCTATGGGGAGGAGGAGGTGCGCCGGCGCATCTACGAACTGCAGGCGACCGTTCGGCCGGGCAACAGCGGCGGTCCGTTCGTGCTCTCGGATGGCCGCGTGGCGGGGTTGATCTTCGGCGCGTCGCCGACGCACCGGGATCTGGGGTACGCGCTCACGTCCCCCACGCTGATCTCGTTCGTGGACGCCGCGGCCCGCCATGGCGAGGTCGACACGGGCCGGTGCGTCGCCTGACGTACTAGGCGTCGATCGACACCTCGACGCCGCTCGATCGCACACCGGGACGGATCGCTCGCCACCCGTCGGGAAGATCCCCGACGAGATGGCCTCGGCGTTCGAATGCGAGGACCGACGGTCCCGCGCCCGACAGGCACGCGGCGAGCTGACGGCGACGGAGATCATCGAGGATCGCCGCCGTCTCCGGCACCATCGCCGAACGAACGCTCTCGTGGAGACGGTCGTGAAGCGCGACCAGCAGCAGATCCATGTCCCCCTCCGTGAACGCCATGAGGGCGAGTGCGGCGTGGCCGATGTTGAACACGGCATCTCGACGATCGACGGAGGCCGACAGGGCTTCCCGTGCATCGGCGGTCGCGAGACGGTGACGATCCGGGACCAGCACGACCGGGTCGAGCTCCGGATGCGGCTCGAAGCGATGCACGTAGCCTGAGCCCGGCGCGAACACCGTCAAGCCGCCGTAGGTTGCGGGCGCGGCGTTGTCCGGGTGACCCTCGAGCTCCGCGGCGTACGCGAACGTCGTGTACGGATCCTCGCTCCCGCCGGCCGAACCCAGCAACGCCCTCGCGATCGCGACGCCCGCCACCGCGGCAGACGAAGACGAACCCAAGCCCCGTTCCAACGGGATGCGATTGATGCCGAGCAGTCGGATCGGTGGGACCGCGGCGTCGGGACGGATCTTGGCTTGCTCCTCCACGGTGGAAGCGATCGCCCGGCTGACCATGTCGGTGCCGTCGGTCGGCAGCTCGTCCGCGCCCTCCCCCTCCCAGACGACCCCGGGCTCGGCGTCCGTGTCGACGGTGATCTCGTTGCAGAGGTCCAGCGCGAGCCCGAAGCAGTCGAACCCCGGCCCGAGGTTCGCCGACGTGGCCGGCACGCGGACCGTGACGCGCACTACAGCCCCAGCTCGGCCGCCACGGCGTCCGGGTCGATCGCCACGGTCTCCGGCGCCGCCGCGCCGGCGATCGCCCACTCCGGGTCCTTCAGGCCGTGACCGGTCAGGACGCACACGATCGTGGTGCCGGCTGCGAGCCCGCCCTCGGCGTGCAGCTGCAGGAGCCCGGCGACGCTCGCGGCCGACGCCGGCTCCGCGAACAGCCCCTCGCGGGCGACCCGCCGGTACGCCGCCAGGATCTCTCGATCGGTCACCGCGGAGATCGCGCCCTCCGACGTCTTCGCCGCGGCCACCGCCATGTCCCACGACGCCGGGTTGCCGATCCGGATCGCCGTCGCGATCGTCTGCGGGTTCGGGACCGGCTCGCCGAGCACGATCGGGGCGGCACCCTGGGCCTGGAAGCCGAAGAGCCTGGGCGGATCGTGGATCACGCCGGCGTCGAGGTACTCGGAGTAGCCGAGCCAGTGACTCGAGATGTTCCCCGCGTTCCCGACCGGAACGAGGTGCAGGTCCGGAGCCCGCCCCAGGGCGTCGCAGATCTCGAACGCGGCCGTCTTCTGCCCCTCGAGGCGGTAGCGATTGACGCTGTTCACCAGCGTCACCGGGTAGCGATCGGCGAGGCCCTTCGCCAGGTCCAGCGACGCGTCGAAGTTCGCGTCCACCTCCAGGACGCGGGCGCCGTGCACGAGCGTCTGCGCCATCTTCCCGAGCGCGATCTTGCCCTTCGGCACGAGCACGGCGCACGTGACACCGGCCTTGGCCGCGTACGCCGCAGCGCTCGCGCTCGTGTTGCCGGTCGATGCGCAGACCACGGCCTTCGCGCCCTCCTCCAAGGCCTTCGAGATCGCGAGGGTCATCCCGCGGTCCTTGAACGACCCGGTGGGGTTGGCGCCGTCGTACTTCAGCCACACGTCGCAGCCGGTCTCCGCCGACAGTGGGTCCGACCGGACCAGCGGCGTCCCACCTTCCCCGAGCGTGACGACCGGCGTTTCGGCCGAGACCGGCAGCCGTTCGCGGTACTCCTCGATCACGCCTCGCCAGGGCGCCGGGCGGCTCACTCCTCCCCCTCCACCCGGAGCAGGCTCGCGATCGCGTGCACGGCCGGCAGACCGCGCAGCTCCTCGACGGTCTCCTGGAAGGCACGCTCCAGCGCACGATGCGTGATGAACGAGAGCGTCGCCTCGTCGCCGAAGCCCTCCTGCCAGACGCGCTCGAGCGAGATCCCGTGGCGTCCGAACCGGTCGGCGACCTCGGCCAGCACCCCCGGGCGGTCCTCAACGTGGAGCTTGAGGTAGTACTGATCCGTGGTCTCCCCCATCGACCGGACCGGGCGGTGGTTCGTCGGAGCCACGCTCAGACCGCGCGCGCCCTGCACGAGGTTGCGGGACACGCTCACGAGGTCGCCGACGACCGCGGTGGCGGTGGGGTCGCCGCCGGCGCCGGCGCCGTAGAACATCAGCTGGCCGATCCGCGGTCCTTCGACGAAGACCGCGTTCGAGGCGCCTCGCACGGAGGCGAGCGGGTGCGCCTCGGGGATCATCGCCGGGTGCACCCGCACGGCGATCTCCTCGTCCTCGAGCTCGGCGATCGCGAGCAGCTTGATCACGTATCCGAGGCGGTCCGCGTCGACGAAGTCCTGCGGGGTCACCGACGAGATCCCCTCCCGGTACACGTCACCCGCGACCACGCGCGCGCCGAAGGCGACCGTCGCGAGGATCGCGCACTTCGCGGCGGCGTCGTACCCCTCGACGTCGGCCGTGGGATCCGCCTCGGCGAACCCGAGCCGCTGCGCCTCGGCGACGGCCTCGCCGGACGTCCACCCGTACTCGGACATCTGCGTCAGGACGAAGTTCGTGGTTCCGTTCACGATCCCGAGGATCCGATCGACCCGTTCGCCGGCGAGCGACTCGCGCAGCGGCCGGATCAGGGGGATCCCCCCGGCCACGGCCGCCTCGAAGTACAGGTCCCGGCCGGCTTCGTCCGCGGCGGCGAAGAGCTCCTCGCCGTGCGCGGCCAGGAGCTCCTTGTTCGCGGTGACGGCGGACTTCCCGTTGGCGAACCCGCGGAGGATCAGCTCCCGAGCGGGGTCGACGCCGCCCATCAGCTCACACACGACGTCGATCTCCGGATCGTCGACAACGGCCCGGACGTCGTCGGTGAACGCGTCGGCGGCGAGGGGCACGCCGCGGTCGCGTTCGGGGTCCCGCACGGCGACGCGCGCGACGGCGAGCCGGACGCCGGCGCGCTGCGCCAGGTCGTCGCCGTGCTCGTGGAGGAGTCGGATGACGGCGCCGCCCACCGTTCCGCATCCCAGCATGCCGATGCGGATCGTGCGCTCCTCCGCCACCGATCCTCCCCGCTACCCCTCGCCGATCCAGACGGCCATGAGTATCTCGTCCTCGTAACCGTAGGACTTGCGCGAATGCCTCGCGAGGCGCCCCTCCTCGACGAAGCCGAACGAGCGATACAGCGCGATCGCGACTTCGTTGTGCGGATAGACCGACAGCACGAGCTTCTCGACGCCGGCGTCCTTCGCCCACTCGACCCCGGCCTGCAGCAACCTCCGGCCGATCCCGCGACCGCGCTCCTCCGCCGAGACGGCGATCGCCAGGGATGCGACGTGGCGGGTCACGGGATGGCGGTCCCGTTGCAGCGTGACGTAGCCGACGAGCCGGTCGGCGCGGAGCGCGACCAGGTGCACCTCCCACGGCGAGCGACGCCCGAACCGCCGTCGGTAGGCGCGGACGGGGACGCCGACCTCCTCGCTCCGGACGAAGCGCTCCTCGGCGACGATCGCCTTCCAGAAGGTGTGGAAGGCGCGCGCGTCCGCCGGAGCCGCCCGGCGGATCGCCACCTCGTCCGTCATGCGTCGGCGTCGTCGCCGGTCTCGAGGCGCTCCATCGACTCGGGAGCCGACACGCCGATCAGCCCGAGGAGGTTCGCGAGCACCTGCTTCGTCGCGAACGAGAGCCACAGGCGCGCCTGGCTCAGCGCAGCGTCGTCCGAGACGACCCGGCATTCCGTGTAGAACCGATGGAAGGTCGCCGCGAGGTCCTGGGCCGCGTGCGTCAGTCTGTGGGGTGCGCGGAGCTCGGCGGCGTTCGCGATCAGACCCGGCACGTCGGCGAGCGATCGCAGGAGGTCCTGCTCCGGCTCGGACGAGAGGAAACCGAGGTGCGCCTGGTCGATCGGGAGCAGCTCCACGCCCTCCTCGCGAGCCTTCCGGAGGATCGACGCGATCCGCGCGTGCCCGTACTGCACGTAATAGACGGGGTTGTCGAGCGTCTGCCGCGCGACCTCGGCGATATCGAAGTTCATCGGGCGGTCGTTCGAGAACAGCAACAGGTGGAACCTGGCGGCGTCGGTCCCGACCTCGTCGATCAGCTCGTCCAGTGAGACGAACGTCCCGGCGCGCTTGCTCATCTTCACCGGTTCGCCGCCTCGCAGGAACGACACGAACTGGTACAGGACGATCTCCACGCGCTCGACGTCGAGGCCGAGCGCCGTCGCCGCGCCTCTCACGCGGGCGATGTCGCCGTGGTGGTCGGCTCCCCAGACGTAGACCAGGTGATCGAAGCCGCGTCCGAACTTGTCGAGGACGTAGGCGACGTCCGCACCGAAGTAGGTGTGCGTCCCGTCGGACCTGATGACGACGCGGTCCTTGTCGTCCCCGAAGGCCGTCGAGCGGAACCAGGAGGCGCCCTCCGCCTCGTAGACGTAGCCGCGCTCCCTGAGTCGCTCGATCGCCCGCGCGATCTCCCCCTGTTCGGCGAGCGAGGCCTCCAGGAAGTAGGTATCGAACGTGACGCCGAACCGGTGCAAGGTCGCGCGGATCTGGTCCATCGCGCGACGCGCTCCCTCGGAGCGGAGGCGGACGAGCCGCTCTTCGGGCGGCCGGTCGGCGAGGCCGGGGCCTTCCCGGTCGAGGATGTCCCGCGCCAGGTCGGTCACGTACTCGCCGTGGTAGCCGTCCTCGGGGACCTCCGCGTCTCGTCCGAGGAGCTGCAGGTACCGGGCCTCGACCGACGCGCCGAAGCGGTCCATCTGCCCGCCCGCGTCGTTGAAGTAGTACTCCCGCTCGACCTCGTGTCCGGCGAAGGCGAGCAACCGCGCGAGCGCGTCCCCGATCGCGGCGTTGCGGGCGTGTCCGATCGTGAGCGGCCCCGTCGGATTCGCGGAGACGAACTCGACCTGGACGCGCTCGCCGGTCCGCTCCCCGGCCCCGTACCGCTCCCCCTCCGCGACGATCCGGCGGAGGACGTCGTGGAGCCACTCGTCGGTGGTCCAGAGATTGATGAAGCCGGGACCGGCGACCTCGGCTTTGGCCAGGAACGACGCCGGGGCCAGGCGGTCGAGGATCGCGGCGGCCACCTCGCGGGGGTCGGCGGCGGCGCCCGACGCCGCCACCATCGCGACGTTCGTGCTGAAGTCGCCGAACCCCTTTCGGCGCGGCCGCTGCAGCTCCGGTTCGGGGAAGGGCGGCTCCAGCCCGAGCATCGGCGCCGCGGCGGCGAGAGCGTCCGTGATGAGCGCGGCCAGGCGATCCTCGATCACGTGGTGCCTCCGGTGTCGCGACGGACCAGCTCGACGAGCTCGATCGGGTCGAACGGCTTCGTGACCACCCGGACGTGCTGCCCGGTATAGGACGCGAACTCCTCGGGCGACCGTCCGGTGAGGAAGATCACCGGGAGGACGTCGAGGCCGGGCTCCGCGCGGAGGCGCCGGTAGACCTCGTGGCCGTCCATCCCCGGCATCGTCGCGTCGAGGATCAGAGCGTCGGGGGGGG
>DASQTT010000129.1:0-7273 GCA_035641735.1 Actinomycetota bacterium
AGAGGTCGTGCGCCGTGAAGACGGTCGCCCGCCGCGAAGCGACCGGCCGGAGCCAACGGAGGTCGACGTCGGGCCGATGGACGAGCCACTGGAAGTGGACGACGTCGGGATCCAGCTCTTCGACCCGGCGGCGCAGGCGAACCGTTCCCGGGAGGTATTCGATGGCTTTCAGTGGCAGCCGGAGCGACGACCTCGGAGATCGTCGGAACAGCGAGGAGCTGAAGCCGAAGAAGACCTCGTCGCGTCGATAGCCCTTGGCTGGCGGGGCGTCGCCGAAGCGGAACGGCGCGGTGAGGAGGTGGACGTCGTGGCCGCGCGCTGCCAAGGCCGTCGCAAGGCGATCGTCGTACGGCGGCGTGTACGCCCCGGGGTCGACGAGCACGATCCGCACGGACGGATGCTAGCCGGGGTTCCCCGGCTCGGTAGCCTCAGCGCCTCGAGAAAGGATCACCCTGGTGCAGATCGGGTTCGACGCGACGGTGCTCACGCGCCCCACGACGTCGGGCGTGGAGCGATACACGCGGGAGCTGATCCGTCGGATCGTCGCCGAGGCACCCCAGCACCGGTTCCTCCTGAGCTACTTCCGCGGGCCGCGCGACCCGCGGCGTGAGGTTCCGACGCCACACGACAACGTCGCCTTCCGTCCGATCGAGCGCGTTCCCCTTCGGCTCTATCGCTCCCTGTACATGAGGCACGTCGCCCCTCCGTTCGACCTGCTGTCACGCGGCCGCGCGGATGTCTTCATGTTCCCGGACTTCGTTCGGTGGCCGGTGCTCACGCGGCGGTCCATCATCGTCGTCCACGACCTCGCGTTCGCCAGGAGGCCCGGGTACGTGCCGGAGGGGACCCGCGGGTTCCTGGGGCCTTCCGTGCCTCGGAGCATCGCCAAGGCGAACAGGGTGGTCGCGGTCTCCGAGTTCACGAAGCGTGAACTGACCGCCAGGTACGCGGTCGAACCGGACCGCATCGCCGTGGTGCCCAATGCGGTCGACCATGGCCACTTCCGCCCTCGGACCACTTCGGAGATCGAGGCGGTGATACGGATGTTCGAGATCGACCGGCCGTACGTGCTCATGACCGGGACGCTCGAGCCGAGGAAGAACGTCGGCGGCCTGCTGGAAGCCTTCGCGTCGTTGCCGTCCCCGATCCGCGAGACGCACACCGTCGTCCTCGCCGGCGGGGCCGGATGGATGGACGAGGAGATCCACGACACGATCGAGCGGCTTCGCCGAGACGGACTGCGCGTGATCCAGACCGGATACGTCGGAACGTCCGATCTCCCGGCGCTCTACAGCGGAGCCGCCGCCTTCGTCCTGCCGTCCCACTACGAGGGTTTCGGGATCCCCGTGCTCGAGGCGATGGCGTGTGGAACGCCCGTGGTCACCTCCTCGACGACGTCCCTGCCGGAGGTCGCGGGAGAAGCAGCGATCCTCGTCGCGCCGGACGACACCGCCCAGCTCGCGACCGCGATCCAGCGGGTGTTGGTCGATCCCGTGCTGTGCGACCAGCTCGTCGAGCGTGGCCTGGCGCGAGCTCGGGACTTCTCTTGGGAAGCGAGTGCGCGAGCGATGATCGCGCTGCTCGAACAGGTCGGGGAGGAGCGTTGAACGAGCCCCCCCGCATCCGGCGCAAGCGGATCGTGATCGATGCGCGGATCTTGTTCACGAGCACGGGCCGGTACGTCGAGCGCCTGCTCCATCACCTCCAGGATCTCGACAGCGAGAACGAGTACGTCGTGCTGTTGCGGGCCGCCGGTCACGGCCGCTGGCACCCGCGGGCTCCGAACGTCACCACGATGGTCGCGGACGTCAAGCCCTACGGGTTCGCGGAGCAGTGGCGGTTCGCGCGCCTCCTCTACGGGCTCCGCGCCGATCTCGTGCACTTCACGGTCCCCAACCACCCGCTGCTCTACCGCGGGCCGCACGTCGTCACGGTCCACGACCTCACGCTGATCGACTTCGTCAACGAGCTCGAGGCTCGGACGGCGTCCCTGCGGTACCGCGGGAAGCGGGTGGTCTTCCGCGGGGCGATGTGGTGGACCGCCCGGAGGTCGGATGCCTTGATCACGCCGACGCGGTACGTCCGGGACCAGCTGATCCGGCGCCTCGGGGCGCCCGGTCCGCAGGTCCACGTCACGCCCGAAGGAGCCGACCCGTTGGCCGACGACCCGGAGCCCACCGACCGAGGCCAGGGGCCCGAGTACCTCCTCTCCGTCGGGAACGCGTATCC
Source organism: Actinomycetota bacterium (assembly GCA_035641735.1). Classification (GTDB taxonomy): domain Bacteria; phylum Actinomycetota; class UBA4738; order UBA4738; family HRBIN12; genus JAJNBA01. The sequence continues at coordinate 2,230 of DASQTT010000129.1, forward strand.
GTACAAGAACCTGTGGCGCCTGATCGAGGCCTTCCGGGAGCTGGCGCGACCCGGGCTCCGGCTGTTGCTCGTCGGGCCCCCCGACATGTTCTACGAGGAGCTCGAACGGCGGACGGAGGCCGCGGGCGTCCAAGGTGTGGTCTTCGCCGGATTCGTCCCCGACGATGAGCTCGCGTGGCTCTATCAGCATGCCCGGCTCTTCGTGTTCCCTTCGATGTCGGAGGGGTTCGGGCTTCCGGGGTTGGAAGCGATGAGGTACGGGCTCCCCGTGCTCTCCAGCAACGCGAGCTGCCTGCCCGAGGTGTACGGCGATGGCGCGGAGTACTTCGACCCGACGGACACGACCGGCCTGGCGAGGACGATCGGCCGACTCCTCGAGGACGAGGAACGCCTCGGGGCGCTGAGACGCGCGGGTGCCAAGGTCGTTGCTCGGTATTCCTGGCGACGGATGGCCGAGCAGACGCTGGAGGTCTACGAGCAGACGCTCGATCGTAGTAGCTCGACGCGCCGCTGAGCTCCGGCATCGGCCACGTTCGGGACCTGCGGTCAAGAGGCGGGCGGGTTGACACTTCCCAGCTCACGCCCCACACTGGCCCGACCATGAGGCCGGAGACGAAGCAGCCCGCGAGCACCGTCCTCGTACTTATCGGCTAGGCGCGGTCGGGCCCGAGAGGCCCGAGACCCGCGCCGAGACCCCTCGCAGAGCGAGGGGTTTTTTGTACCCCTCGACCAGCCGAAAGAAGTAGAGACCGAGAGGAGATCCCGATGCGTTACGAGTTCGAGAAGGACGCCCGCACCGTCGCCCGCGTGCTGTGGGAGGGCCCCGCTCAGGTGACGGTCGAGGCCGACGATCCGGCGACGAAGGCCACCGTCGACCGCTACCTGGCCTCCGAGGTCACCTACATGAGCGGCTTCGGCGGCGAGGACTCCATGCAGAGCCGGCGACGCGACTGGACCCCGTGGGAGTTCGAGCGCGCGTGCCGCAACCTGGCCCGCAGCCTGGGCGCCACGGTCCGCCGGGTCGAGACCGGCCCCGTCGAGGAGGCCGAGGCGGTCTTCGGATGAAAGTCACCGGCGCCCAGGCGCTCTTCCGCGCCCTCGAGGGCGAGGGGGTCGACATCGTCTTCGGGATCCCCGGCGGCGCGATCCTCCCCGCCTACGACCCGCTGCTCGACTCGAGCGTCCGGCACGTTCTGTGCCGGCACGAGCAGGGCGCGGGCCATGCCGCGGAGGGCTACGCCTGGGCGACCGGACGGGTCGGCGTCGCGATGGCGACGTCGGGCCCCGGCGGCTGCAACCTCGTCACGGCGCTGGCCGACGCGAAGATGGACTCGGTCCCGATCGTCGCGATCACCGGCCAGGTGCCGACCCCGGTGGTCGGCAACGACGCCTTCCAGGAGGCCGACATCACCGGCATCACGATGCCGATCACGAAGCACAACTTCCTGGTGAAGGACCCCGGCGAGGTCGCCGAGACGATCCGCGAGGCGTTCCACATCGCCAGCACCGGCCGTCCGGGCCCGGTCCTCGTCGACCTGCCGAAGGACGTCCTCGTGAACGAGACCACCTGGAGCTGGCCGGATCGCGTCGACCTCCCGGGCTACAAGCCGACGACGAAAGGCAACATGCGCCAGGTCGTCGAGGCCGTGAAGCTGATCATGCAGGCGGAGCGCCCGGTCCTGTACGTCGGCGGCGGCGTGATCAAGGCCAACGCCACCGAGGAGCTCTTCGAGCTCGCGACCACGGGCAAGCTCCCGGTCGTCACCACGCTGATGGCGCGCGGCGCGTTCCCCGACTCCCACGAGCTCGCGCTCGGGATGCCCGGGATGCACGGCGTGTACACGGCGGTCACGGCGATGCAGAAGGCCGACCTGCTGGTCGCGATCGGTTCGCGGTTCGACGACCGCGTCACCGGGAAGCTCACGACGTTCGCGCCGGACGCGAAGATCGTGCACGTCGACATCGACCCCGCCGAGATCGGCAAGAACCGCGTCGCCGACGTCCCGATCGTCGGCGACTGTAAGGACGTGACGGCGAAGCTCCTCGCGGAGCTCACGCGCCGCCAGGACGAGGCCGGCGAGATGCCCGACCGGAGCGCCTGGTGGGCGCAGATCCGCGAGTGGCAGGAGCGTCATCCGCTCCGCTACGACCAGCAGCCGGACGGGCCGATCAAGGCCCAGTACGCGATCGAACGGTTGCGGGCGGCCGCCGGCGACGATGCGATCGTGGTCGCCGGCGTGGGCCAGCACCAGATGTGGGCCTCGCAGTTCTGGCGGTTCGAGAAGCCGCGGACGTGGATCAACTCGGGCGGCCTCGGGACGATGGGCTTCGCCGTCCCGGCCGCGTTGGGCGCGGCCGCCGGCATGCCCGACAGGCGCGTGATCGCGATCGACGGCGACGGCTGCTTCCAGATGACGTCGCAGGAACTCGCGACCTCGACGACCGAGAAGATCCCGTTCCTCACGATGATCGTGAACAACGCGTCTCTCGGGATGGTCCGCCAATGGCAGGAGCTCTTCTACGAGGAGCGCTACTCCCAGGTGCATCTCAGCTACGACGTGCCCGACTACGTGAAGCTGGCGGAGGCCTACGGCGCGGTCGGGCTGCGGGCCGAACGACCGGAGGAGGTCGACGCCGTGATCGAGAAGGCGCTGTCGGTCGACGACCGCAGCGTCGTGATCGACATGCGCTGCGACGAGCGGGAGATGTGCTTCCCGATGGTGCCGGCCGGCGCGTCGAACGACGACATCATCACGGGGCCGGAGGGTCTGAGGCCGCAGGCCGATCCCGCCGAGGCGCCGATCGCATGAGCCTGCACACGCTCTCGGTGCTCGTCGAGGACAAGCCGGGCGTCCTCACGCGGGTCGCCGGCCTGTTCGCCGCCCGCGGCTTCAACATCGATTCGCTCGCGGTCGGTCCGACGGAGACGCCGGGCCTGTCGCGGATGACGATCGTCGTGAACGTCGACCTGAAGCCGCTGGAGCAGGTCACGAAGCAGCTGAACAAGCTCGTGAACGTGATCAAGATCCTGGAGCACGACCCCGGGTCCTCCGTCGAGCGCGAGCTGATGCTGGCGAAGGTGAAGGCGCAGGGCGACGCCCGGGCCCGGATCATGGAGATCGCCGAGGTCTTCCGCGTGAGCATCGTCGACGTGACGAGTACGACGTTGACGGTGGAGGCCTCCGGCAAGCCCGAGAAGCTCGAGGCGCTGCGCGAGCTGCTCTCCGAGTACGGCGTGGTCGAGCTGTCGCGTACCGGGCGGATCGCGCTGTCGCGCGGCGACCGGGGCATCCAGCAGAAGGGCTCGCTCCGCGTCGCGAGGGCGGCGGGCGCCGAGGAGCAGTCGGAGTGGACCGGCGGAGGGGTGTAGGACGATGGCGACGATCTACCACGAGCAGGAAACGGATCCCTCGGCGCTGGCCGGCCAGAAGATCGCCGTGCTCGGATTCGGGTCGCAGGGCCACGCGCACGCCCAGAACCTGAAGGACTCGGGACACGACGTGCGCGTGGGCCTACGAGCCGGCTCGTCGAGTCGCGCGAAGGCCGAGGAGGCCGGCCTACGGGTGCTCGACACCCCCGAGGCCGTCGCCGAGGCCGACGTCACGATGGTCCTCCTGCCGGACACGAGCCACGGGAAGGTCTATCCGGACGAGATCGCGCCGAACCTCGAGGCCGGGAACATGTTGATGTTCGCCCACGGCTTCTCGATCCACTTCGGCACGGTGCAGCCGCCCGCCGAGGTCGACGTCACGATGATCGCGCCGAAGGGGCCCGGTCATCTGGTCCGCCGCACGTACGAGGAAGGGATCGGGACGCCGGCCCTCGTCGCCGTCCAGCAGGACGCGACCGGGAAGGCCCTCCAGCGCGCCCTCGCCTACGGCGCGGGGATCGGCGCGGCCCGCGCCGGCATCATCGAGACGACCTTCAAGGAGGAGACCGAGACCGACCTCTTCGGCGAGCAGATGGTGCTCTGCGGTGGGGTCTCGGAGCTGATCCGTTCCGGGTTCGACACGCTCGTCGAGGCCGGCTACCAGCCGGAGATCGCCTACTTCGAGTGCCTCCACGAGCTGAAGCTGATCATCGACCTGATCTACGAGGGCGGCCTGTCGTGGATGCGGTACTCCGTCTCCGACACCGCTGAATGGGGCGACTACACCAGCGGACCGAGGGTGGTCGACGAGCGGACGCGCGAGACGATGCGTCGGGTCCTCACCGAGATCCAGGACGGCTCGTTCGCGAAGCGGTGGATCGCGGAGGCCGACGGCGGGTTCCAGGAGTTCCTCGCGAAGCGCAAGGAGGCCCGATCCTCGCAGCTGGAAGAAGTCGGCCGCGAGCTGCGGACGATGATGCCTTGGCTCCGGAGCGAGGAGAAGGTGCCGCCGTCATGAGCGCCGAAGCCTCGGACCCCGATGTAGTCCGGTTCTTCGACACGACCCTGCGTGACGGGGAGCAGGCCCCGGGCATCGCGCTCACGAAGGACGAGAAGGTCGAGATCGCCGAGCAGCTCGCCCGGCTGAACGTGGACGTCCTCGAGGCCGGGTTCGCGATCTCCTCCGACGGCGAGTTCGAAGCGGTCCGCGAGATCGCCACCAGCGTGCGGGGCCCGGTGATCGCGTCGCTGGCTCGCGTGGTTCCCGGCGATATCGAACGCGCGGCCGAGGCGATCAAGGGCGCCGACCGTTCGCGGATCCACGTGTTCATCTCGACGTCGCAGATCCACATGGAGGACATGCTGCGGATGTCGCATCGGCAGGTCCTCGACGCGATCGGGGAGGGCGTGAAGCTCTCCGTCGGCTACACCGACGACGTCGAGTTCAGCGCGCAGGACGCGACGCGGACCGAGCTCGACTTCCTGCTCGAGTGCTTCGACGTCGCGGTGAAGGCCGGGGCGACGACGATCAATGTCCCCGACACCGTCGGCTACGCGACGCCGACGGAGTTCGGGGAGCTCGTCCGGATCGTCCGAGAGCGGACGCCGGCGCACGTGATCATCTCGACGCACTGCCACAACGACCTCGGGCTCGCCGTGGCGAACTCCTTGGCC
>DASQTT010000130.1:0-10741 GCA_035641735.1 Actinomycetota bacterium
CCGCCTCACCACGTTCGGGTGCGATGCGGTCCTCTGGACCGGGGGCGCGGCGACGCTCGAGCTCGTCCTTGACGCGGATCCCGAGCTGGAGACCGTGATCGGGACCTCCCGGCTGAAGACGAGGGGCGGGATCTCCGTCGCCGTCACGCACCCACGCCGGCGGCTGCTCGCGACCTGCGGCTGCGCCGACATCACGCTCTCACGCGATCCGGCGCTCCAGCGGTTCATCCACGACTACCAGACCGAGAGCGGGGGCGCGCCCGGCGCCTTCGCGGTCGAGGCATACGACGCCGGACGGCTCCTGCTCGAGCTCGCCGGCCGGGGCGGCGGGCGCGCCGCGGTCGCGGAGGAACTCGACCGACTCGACGAGGTCGAGGGCCTCCTCGGGACCTACCGGTTCGGATCGGACGGTGCGCTGCGGTCGGGCCCGACGGCGCCCGGCGCCTGGCGAGCCTTCGGATCGCGCTGGCTGCCCCTGGGGTCCGCGCCTCGGCCCGGTGTGCTCAGTGCGTTGTCCCCGGCGGGTGTCCTGCCTATAGTCCGGCGCAGGGCGGCGCGCCCCCTCGGGGCGTCGATCGCTCATCGATCAGGAGGGGAGCCATGAAGCTGGGAACGCCACGCTTGGGACTGTTCGTCGTCGTGCTGGCGCTGGTATCGGCGGCCTGCGGAGAGGACCCGGCGCCGCCGCAGGATGGCGGGGGCACCCCGGCCGCCGAGACGGTCTGCGCCTCGCACGACCAGAACGCCGGCGACCTGCTGGCCCGGATCTGCACCGAGGGTGTGATCCGGGTCTCCACCGACCCGGCCTACCCGCCGCAGTCCGAGCTGAATCCGGAGACCGGCGAGTACGAGGGCTTCGACATCGACGTCGCCAACGAGATCGCCAGTCGCTTGGGTGTCGAGGTCGAGTGGGAGACCCCCAAGTGGGGCGTGCTCACCGCGGGCAGCTGGAACGACCGGTGGGACATGAGCGTCGGCTCCATGACACCCACGAACGAGCGGCAGCAGGTCCTCGAGTTCACCGAGCCGTACTCGTTCGTGCCCGCCGTGGTCGTGGTGCCGGAGGAGGCGAACGTCACCGACGTCACGACGGATCTCGACGGCGCGACGATCGGCGTCTGCGCCGACTGCACGTATCAGTTCTTCCTCGAGAAGAGCCTCGCGATCTCGGGTTACGACTTCAACTTCGTGATCGACGACGCGACGGTCCAGGGCTACGACACCGACACGACCGCGCTCCAGGATCTGGCGCTCGGACGGCTCGATGCCGTGATGACCTCCGTGACGACCGCGAAGGCGTTCGTCGACGAGGGGAACCCGGTGAAGATCGCCGGCGACCCGCTCTTCGGCGAGCCGCTGGCGATCGCCTTCGACAAGGACACGGAGCTCGACAACGCCAGCCTCGTCGCCGCGGTCGACGAGATGGTCGCCGAGATGCACTCGGACGGGACGCTCACCGAGCTCTCGGAGAAGTGGTACGACGGGGTCGACGTCACGAAGGTGGACTAGCCCGAGCGGAGGGCTGATCCATGACCGTGGACGAAGCGGGGGCTGCAACGGCGCGGCCCCCGCTGGCGCCGGGCCCCAACCGGATGGATCGGTGGGCCCAGCGGAGCGCCGGGATCCCGTTCCGGGTCAAGGTGGGCTTCGTCTGGCTCGCGGTCTTCGGTGTGCTCGGGTTCCTCTTCTGGGCGGCGCAGTTCGACAACCCCTGGATCCGGGACCACATCGCCTTCATCGCGCGCGGGCTCGTCTGGACGCTCGTGCTGGCCCTCGGCGGGATCGTGCTGGCGATCGTCCTGGCGATCCTGGGGGCGCTCGGACGGCTCTCGACGAATCCCGTCGCGTACGGGGTGAGCGGGTTCTACGCGTCGTTCTTCCGGGGGACGCCGTTGATCGTCCAGCTCTCGCTGTTCTACCTGGCGATGCCCCAGGTCGCCCGCAACCTCGCCGAGCGGTTCCCGGACGCGCTCGGCCCCGCGTTCGCGGACGCCTTCATCTGGAGCTCGCTCCAGGTCGGGATCGTCGTGCTGGGCCTGAACTACGGGGCGTACATGACGGAGATCTTCCGGGCGGGGATCCAGTCGGTGAGCCACGGGCAGTCCGAGGCCGCCGACGCGCTCGGGATGACCTACCGCCAGAAGATGCGCCGGGTGGTGCTACCGCAGGCCTTCCGGGTCGTGATCCCGCCCACGGGCAACGAGTTCATCGCGATGATGAAGGACACCGCGTTGATCTCGGTGCTCGGCCAGTCGATCGGCAGGATGGAGCTGTTCCGACGGTCCCAGCTCCTGGGGAACGCCGACGTGAAGTACCTCGAGGCCCTGATCAGCGCGGCCGCGATCTACTGGGCGCTCACGGCGATCTTCTCGTACTTCCAGACCCGGCTGGAGCGTCGGGTCAGCAAGGGCTACATCCGGGCGGCCGGCCCCCGGGGCCGAGAGCGAGGCAAGGTGATCGTCACCGGCTCCGTCGGCGCCGGGCGCGGTGGGGCGAGCGGCTACGTGTTCGATGCCCCCGACACGCCAGGCGTGGGGACGGGTCATCCCCATGCCGGGGGCCTCGACGAGCCCGACGTCGGGGTCCCGACGCTTCCCGAGCCTCGGGACGATCGGCCGGAGGAAGACTGAGGTGCGCAACGGGGAAGCCGTCCTTCGGGTCGAGGGGCTCCACAAGGTCTTCGGCGATCTCGAGGTGCTCCGGGGCGTCGACATGGAGGTCGACCGGGGCGAGGTGATCGTGATCTTCGGGCGCTCCGGCTCCGGCAAGTCGACGCTGCTCCGCTGCATCAACTTCCTCGAGGAGCCCACCCAGGGCACGATCGAGGTGGCCGGGATCCGTCTGGAGGGCGGTCACCGAACGCGGCACAAGCGCGAGCAGATCCGTCAGGTGAGGACGCACTGCGGGATGGTCTTCCAGCAGTTCAACCTCTTCCCACATATGACCGCGCTCGGGAACGTGATGGAAGGCCCCGTCACGGTGAAGGGCGTCGACGAGGACCGCGCCCGGAACATCGCGATGGAGGTGCTCGCCAAGGTCGGCCTCGCGGACAAGGCCGAGGAGTATCCGATCCGTCTGTCGGGCGGCCAGCAGCAGCGCGTGGCGATCGCGCGAGCGCTCGCGATGGAGCCCGACGTGATGCTCTTCGACGAGCCGACGTCCGCGCTCGACCCCGAGCTGATCGGCGAGGTGCTGTCGGCGATGAAGGCGCTCGCCACGGAGCTCCACATGACGATGGTCGTCGTGACCCACGAGATGGGGTTCGCCCGGGAGGTGGCCAGCCGGATGGCCTTCTTCCACGAGGGCGTGATCCTCGAGGAGGGCTCGCCCGACGAGATCTTCGATCACACGAGGAACCCCGAGACGCGCCGGTTCCTCGACGCGGTCCTCTAGATCACCGAAGCGGCTCCGAACGTGGTAACGGGCCGCGTCGATCCGGTCCGGATCGCTCGCGCCTTCCCCATACGCGAGCGTCCCGTGCCGGCGACGCGACCCGTCACACCCGGCTCTCGCGCGGACCGCCACCTCGATCGGTGAACCGGTCGCGGCTCGCGTCCCGCTGAGCGCCGTCGCGGACTGTAAACGGGAGGTTGAGGGCTGTCAACCCGCGAACGGACACCACATCTCCGCTGCGTCCCAATGCGATCGGCCTAACGTCCCAGGTCGCGACCTCGCAAGAAGAGTGACAAGGATCGCGACGGGTTCAACGCGCCGCGTCGCGATCGGGGCTCGCCGTCGCGACTCCAGAAGTCTCGTGTTCGGGTCGAGACTTGCTGCCCGGAGCGGCCGGCGGACGCAGGTACAGCAGTCCGACCACGACGAGGTACCCGAGCCATCCGACGATCTCGAGCCACGTCGGATCGGCGTTGTAGCCGACGAGGCCTCGCAGGATCGCGCCGACGCCCTCGTCGTCCGGCAGCGACGCCGACAGGTCGTACGCGTGCGCCTCGAGGATCGGGATCCATCCCGCCTCCTGCAGCTCGTGGAGCGAGTACGCGAACAGACCCGCCGCCACGACGATCAGGATCCATCCCGTGACTCGGAAGAACGAGCGCAGGTTCATCCGGATGCCGCCGCGGTACAGGAGCACTCCCAGGACGATCGCGACGGCGAGGCCGAGCGCGGCGCCGGCGAGCTGGGCCGCCGGTGCCACCTCGGTTCCTTCGACGGCCGTGCCCTGGGCGGCGGCGAACAGGAACAGCGCCGTCTCGATCCCCTCGCGGAGAACAGCGAAGAACGCGAGCCCGGCGAGTGCCAGGCCTCCCGTGACGAGCGCGGTGTCCACCTTCTCCTGGAGCTCCGACCGGATGCGGGCGCCCTGACGTCGCATCCAGAAGATCATCCACGTGAGGACGGCGACGGCCGCGAGCGTGACGAGCCCCTCGAAGATCTCCTCGGTGCGTCCCTCGAACTCGGCGCCGGCGGCGAACACCGCGATGCCGACCGCGGCGGAGATGGCAACCGCGAGGCCGGTGCCCCACCAGACGAGCCGCGATCGATCCGTCGCCTCCAGTTGCTTCAGGTACGCGAGGATGATCGAGACGATCAGGGCGGCTTCGATGCCCTCGCGGAGGGCGATCACGAACGAAGCTCCCATCGACTTCTCCTCCCAACGGGCTCGTCCACGGGCTCGTCCGGCCCGATCGGCCGAATCCTAGTGACGGGGTCGGATTCACGTCAATCCGGTTCGGTAGCGAACCAGTTGGGTGAGGTCGATCGTGTCCGAGGGCGTCGGAAGCCACGGCTACGATGGGAGCCGTGGCGCCCCCGAAGCCCCCCAAGCCCGACGAGAACCCCGACGCAGCCCGCCGCCTCCTGATCCTCGACGGGCATTCGCTCGCCTACCGGGCTTTCTTCGCGCTCCCCAGCACCCTCGCCACGACCACGGGCCAGGTGACGAACGCCGTCTACGGGTTCACCTCGATGCTGATCAAGCTGCTCGCCGAGGAGCGTCCCGACTACGTCGCCGTCGCCTTCGACGTGGGCAGGCCCGTCGCCCGCCTGGCGATGGACGCCGACTACAAGGCCGGCCGCCGCGAGACGCCCGAGGACTTCCGCCCCCAGCTCGGCCTGATCCAGGAGGTCGTCGACACGCTGAAGATCCCCCTGTTGCTCGTCGTCGACCACGAGGCGGACGACGCGATCGGGACCCTCGCGATCCGGGCCGCCGAGAAGGGCATCGAGGCGACGATCGTGACCGCCGACCGGGACTTCTTCCAGCTGGTCCGGCCCGGCATCGTGGTGATGTTCAATCGCCGGGGGATCTCGGAGATCACGCGGATGGACGAGGCGGCGGTCGAGGAGCGCTTCGGGCTGCCGCCGTCGAAGTACCTCGAGTACGTGGCCCTCAAGGGCGACACCTCCGACAACATCCCGGGCGTCCCGGGCGTGGGGGAGAAGACGGCGACGAAGCTGATCCAGGAGTACGGCTCGGTCGAGGGGCTCCTGGCGCATACGGACGAGCTGAGAGGCCGGATCAAGGAGAACATCGCTGCCGCGGGCGATCGGCTGATCCTGAACAAGGAGCTCGCCCGGATCGTCACTGACGTGCCGCTGGACATCGAGCCCGAGGACGCGTTGATGGGCGACTGGGACGTCGACGAGGTCCGCAGGCTGTTCACGTCGCTCGAGTTCCGCAGCCTCTTCGACCGACTGATGGAGGTGGCGAAGGACGTCAAGCCCAAGGTCGAGGTCGCCGAGCTCGATCTCCGCCGGGTGTCGGCGGCCGAGCTGGCGGGGCTCCTCGCCGCCGGGCCCGTCGGCCTCGCGGCGCAGGAGGAGGCGGGCGTCCTGGCGGGCCTGGGGGTATCCGCCGGAGGGGCCCAGGCCGCCTACGCGGCGGTCGACGGCACCGACGCCGTCAAGGACCGTCTGGCCGATCCGAGCGTGACGAAGTGGGCGCACGACGCGAAGGCCCTCGAGCGGATCGCCCTGCGGGCGAGCGGCGTCCTGGAGGGGATCGCCTTCGACACGATGCTGGCCGCCTACCTGCTCGAACCAGGGGCCGCGGACTATCCGCTCTCGTTCCTGGCCGAGCGCCACCTGGGGACGAGCCTGTTCGGGGGCGACGACGAGGAGCCGGCCGAAGGCCAGCTCTTCGCCCCGGGGTCTGGGGGCTCAAGCAGCGAGCGCGACCAGCGCGCGCGTAGCCCCCAGGAAGGGAGAGAGCCGTGGCGTCAGGTGGCGTCGGAGGCGGCTGCGGTGGCGCTGCTGGCTCCGGTGCTGGAGGAGCAGATCGACCGCCAGGGCCTCCGGTCGCTCCTCGAAGACGTGGAGCTCCCGCTCGCATCCGTCCTCGCTCGGATGGAGGCGCGCGGAGTGCGCCTCGACGTGCCGTATCTCGAGGAGATGGGGGAGTCGGTCCGGGACCGCATGGCCACGCTCAAGGCCGACGTCTTCCGGCACGCTGGGCAGGAGTTCAACCTGAACTCGCCGCCGCAGCTCCGGCAGATCCTCTACGACCAGCTCGGTCTCCAGGCCGGGAAGAAGACATCGAAGGGCCAGCTCTCGACCGACGCGAGCGTCCTCGAGAAGCTCCGCGACGCGCACCCGATCGTCGACGCGCTCCTGTCGTGGCGCGAGCTCGACAAGCTGAACTCGACCTACCTCGAGGCCCTGCCGAGGCTGGTGGACGGGATCGACGGCCGGCTCCACACGACGTTCCACCAGACCGTCGCGGCGACCGGCCGTCTCTCGTCCTCGAACCCGAACCTGCAGAACATCCCGATCCGCTCGGAGCTCGGGCGTCAGATCCGTCGCGCCTTCATCCCCGGCGCCGACGACCAGGTGCTGCTCGTCGCCGACTACTCGCAGATCGAGCTCCGGATCCTGGCGCATCTCTCCGGCGACGAGGGGCTGCGCGAGGCGTTCGCGTCCGGACAGGACATCCACGCCGCCACCGCAGCGACCGTGTTCGACCTTCCGCCGGAGCATGTCGATGCCGAGATGCGGCGTCGCGCGAAGGCGGTGAACTACGGGCTCGCCTACGGGATGAACGCGTGGGGCCTCGCCACCCGGCTCGGGATCACGCCCGACGAGGCCCAGGAGTTCATCGACGCCTATTTCGAAGGCTTCCCGGCGATCAAGGAATACCTCGACCGCCAGGTCGACCGGGCGACGGTCGAGGGGTTCACCGAGACGCTGCTCGGCCGGCGGCGGTACATCCCCGAGCTCCAGGCCGCGAACCCGCGCGTGCGCGACCTCGGTCGCCGCCAGGCCTTGAACGCGCCGATCCAAGGGAGCGCGTCGGACGTCTTCAAGGTCGGGATGATCGCGGTCGACGCCGCCCTCCGGGCCCGGCCGGACCTGGACTGCCACATGCTGCTCACGGTCCACGACGAGCTGGTCTTCGAGGTCGCGAAGGATCGCACGGAGGAGGCGGCCGAGCTGGTCCGCGACCGGCTGGAGCAGGCGGTGGAGCTGGATGTGCCCCTGCGGGCCGACGTGGGTCTCGGCGCGAACTGGTCGGAGGCCGCTCCTGAGGGCCATTGAGCCCGCCCGACCACCCGTCGGACGTTGACGGCGTTTCCGCTGGTCACCTACCCTTCCTCCGGCTCGCGGTCGCTCGCGCGCCGCGTCGCAAATCCCAACCCGCGATGCGGTGAGCCCCGCCTGCCGGAAGGAGCACCCCCGCGATGAGCGACACCGACACCACGGCCTCTGCCGCGACGTCCGTCGAGGACACGGAGCCGGAAAGCACCGAAGCGAACGGAACCACCGAACCCCGAGCGACCGCCGAGGTCGCGGGTCGGTCGAGCACCGCCGGCCTGATCCCCACGCCCGAGCCGGAATCCGGCGACGACTACACGCCCGAGGAGTTGATCCGGGCGATGGAGTCCTCGCTGCGCGACTTCAAGGACGGCGACATCGTCGAGGGCGAGGTCGTGAAGATCGATCGTGACGAGGTCCTGCTCGACATCGGTTACAAGTCCGAAGGCGTGATCCCTTCGAAGGAGCTGTCGATCCGGCACGACGTCGATCCGAACGAGGTCGTGAAAGCCGGCGACCGCATCGAGGCCCTCGTCCTGCAGAAGGAGGACAAGGAGGGACGGCTGATCCTGTCGAAGAAGCGCGCTCAGTACGAGCGCGCGTGGGGACGGATCGAGGAGACGATGACCGCCGGCCACACGATCAAGGGCCCGGTCATCGAGGTCGTGAAGGGCGGGCTGATCCTCGACATCGGTCTCCGCGGGTTCCTGCCGGCCTCACTGGTGGACCTCCGTCGCGTGCGGGACCTCCAGCCCTACATCGGCACGGAGCTCGAGGCGAAGATCATCGAGCTCGACCGCAACCGCAACAACGTCGTCCTGTCGCGCCGGGCCTTCCTCGAGGAGTCCCAGTCCGAGGGACGGAAGAAGTTCCTCGAGAACCTGCAGAAGGGCGAGCGCCGGAAGGGAACGGTCTCGTCGATCGTGAACTTCGGCGCCTTCGTGGACCTGGGTGGCGTCGACGGCCTCGTCCACGTCTCGGAGCTCTCGTGGAAGCACGTCGACCACCCCAGCGAGGTGGTGGCGGTCGGCCAGGAGGTCGAGGTCGAGGTCCTGGACGTGGACCTCGAGCGCGAACGCGTGTCGCTCTCGCTCAAGGCCACCCAGGAGGACCCCTGGAAGGAGTTCGAGCGGAAGTACAAGGCCGGCGAGGTGATCTCCGGCCAGGTGACGAAGCTCGTGCCGTTCGGCGCGTTCGTGCGCGTGGCACAGGGGATCGAGGGCCTCGTCCACATCTCGGAGCTGTCGCACGAGCACGTCGAGTCGCCGGAGTCCGTCGTCTCGGTCGGCCAGGACGTCCAGGTGAAGGTCGTCGACGTCGACGTCTCCCGCCGGCGGATCAGCCTGTCGATGCGTCAGGTGGCACCGGCGCCGGCGAAGGCGGCGACCGAGATCGAGGTCGAGCCCGAGGCCGAGCGGGCGTCGGCGGAGCCGCTCGTGGAGACCGTCCAGGTCCCGCAGGCGGTGCTGGACGCGATCGCCGAGTCGGAGGTGGCGCCCGGCGCGGAGGTCCCGACCGAGCCCGCGCCGGAGGCGGCGTCCGCGGCCCCGCCGGAGCCCGACGAGGAGCAGCCCGCCGCGGCGGCCGAGCCTGCCGAGGAGACCGGCGACGACGTCTCGCTCGAGGCGATCCTCGAGGACCTGAAGCGTCGCGAGGGCCGGTCGTCCGGCTAGGGGCAACGTGCTCCTCGTCGGGCTGACCGGAGGGATCGGCTCGGGGAAGTCCACGGTCGCGCGGTTGCTCGACCGCCGCGGCGCCGTGGTGATCGACGCCGACCAGCTCGCTCGCGAGGCGATCGCGAAGGGGACGCCCGGGTTCGACGACGTCGTGCGGATCTTCGGCCCCGGCGTCGTCGGCCCGGACGGCGACCTCGATCGAGCGGCGCTGGCCGCCGAGGTGTTCTCCGATCCCGCGCGCAAGACCAGCCTGGAGGCCATCGTGCATCCCGAGGTCGGTCGGCGCTTCGCGGAACGGCTCGAGCCGTACCGTGGAACCGACCGGGTGGTCGTCTACGTGACACCGCTCCTCGCGGAGCTCGGACTGGCACCGGCGTTCGACCTCGTCGTCGTGGTCACGGCGAGCCAGCGCCTGCGCGTCTCCCGGGTCGCGTCCGAGCGGGATCTCTCCCCGGAGGACGTCCGCCGGCGGATGGCCGCGCAGGCGACCGACGAGCAGCGGGCGGCGGTCGCCGACGTCCTGCTCGACAACGACGGGACGCTCGCGGACCTCGAAGGACAGGTCGAGCGGCTGTGGCCGGAACTCGTGGACCGCGCCGCGGGGTAGGCCGCGTCTATCCTTCCGCGGTGCGCTTCCGGGCGGTCTTCTTCGACGTCGGCGAGACGCTGGTCCACGTCGAGCCGTCCTTCGCCGAGCTGTTCGTGACCGTGCTGGCCGGCGAGGGCCACGAACGGAGCCTCGAGGACGTTCGAGAGGCCTCGGCGCACATCTACGCCCGCTTCTCCGAGGCGGCGCGAGACCGTTCGATGTGGACCACCTCACCGGAGCGATCCCGCGACTTCTGGACGTCCGTCTACGAACGGATGTTGGGCGCCCTCGACGTCCCCACGGGCGACGGGATCGCAGCCACCCTCCACCGCGAGTTCACGCGGCTCGAGAACTACGTCCTGTTCGAAGACGTCCGCCCGGCCCTGGCCCGCCTCGAACGGGCGGGGCTGCTCCTGGGGATCGTGTCGAACTTCGAGGCGTGGCTGGAGGAGTGGTTCGGCGTGCACGAACTGGTCGAGATCTTCCCGGTCCGCGTGATCTCGGGGATCGAGGGGATCGAGAAGCCCGACGAGCGGATCTACCGGCTCGCGCTGGAGCGCGCCGAGGTCGAGGCGGCGGAGTCCGTCTACGTGGGCGACAACCCCGAGTTCGACGTGGCGCCGCCGGCGTCGCTCGGGATGTTCGCCGTCCTCGTCGACCGGCGCGAACGCTTCCCCGACCACATGGGATCGCGGATCCGCGACCTCCGAGAGCTTCCGGCGCTGCTGGAGGCGGTGTGACCGAGGAGCGCCTGTTCACCCTCGAGGAGGCGAACGCGGCGCTCGAGGAGCTGCGGGCGCGGCTGCCGCGCCTCCGGGAGGCGCGGCAGCGGTTGATCGACTCGGGGGAGCGGATCGCCGCCGCCGTCGAGATCGACGGCGGCGGCGTCGCCGGCACCGACTGGTTCCACGCGCAGGAGGAGCTGAAGGCCGAGCTGTTGTGGCTGGCCGAACGGGGCATCCTGCTGCGCGATCCGAACACCGGCCTG
>DASQTT010000131.1:0-6739 GCA_035641735.1 Actinomycetota bacterium
GCTCGGAGGCGGATCACTCCGGTCGTCGTCTCCTCCGTGCCGCCCAGCACCTCGGCGATCTGGTCGACCCGCTGCTTGTGTAGGACGCTCACCATGTCGGCGCCGTCGTCCATCGTCACCTGCGGCGCGATGTCCAGGCACGCGTTGATGTGTTTGAAGAACATGTCGGTGTCCTCGCCGCGGATCGCGTACACGTCGATCCCGCTCTCCTCGACCAACGCGGCCGCGACGTCGTCCTGCGTCGAGAGCGGGTTCGACGCGCACAGCGCGACCTGCGCCCCGCCGGCGGAGAGCGTCTCCATGAGGTTCGCCGTCTCGGTCGTCACGTGCAGACACGCCGCCACCCGGACGCCCTGCAGCGGCTTCTCCTTGTCGAACCGCTCCCGGATCTGCCTGATCACCGGCATCTCGCCGGCGGCCCAATCGATCCGACCGCGACCGGCTCCCGACAGCCGCGTATCCCTCACGTCGTGTCCCATCCGTGCTCCTCGCTCAGAAGGCGTCGACGAGCTCGGCCACGATCCGGCCGATCGCCTCCGCCGCCGTCTTCGATGCGAGCAGGACCTCCTCGTGCGAGACGGAGGCGCCCGCCGCGTTCGTGACGAAGCTTAGTCCGAGGATCCGCATGCCCAGCGCCCGAGCCACGACGGCCTCCGGGACCGTCGACATCCCGACCACGGTGGCGCCCAGCCGGCGCAGCATCTCCGTCTCGGCGGGCGTCTCGTAGCTCGGCCCGGCCATCGCCGCGTACACGCCTTCATCCGTCGGCGTCCCGGCTTTCCGCAGGACGCCCAGCGCGGCGTCGGCGAGCGTCCGGTCGTACACCTCGGAGACATCGACGAACGCCGGGGAGCCGTCCGGGTACCGCCATCCCGCCAGCGGACTCCTCCCCATCAGGTTGAGGTGATCGCGCACGACCACGATCGAGCCGCCGGGGATCGACGGGTCCAGACCGCCGACCGCCGCCGACAGCACCATCGTGCCGGCCCCGAGGCCCGACGCGACCCGGGTCGTGAGCGACGCGATCGGCATCGGGTGGCCCTCGTAGAAGTGGATGCGTCCCTGGAAGAACGCCACGGGCCGGCCGCCGATCGTCCCGAGCCACAGCTTCCCGGCGTGACCGGGGACGGTGGGTGGGGGGAAGCCGGGAAGCTCGGCGTACGGGATCTCCACCGGCTCGCCCGACCCCGCTCGATCCCGAGCTCCCGTGATCGCGTCCCCGAGCCCGGAGCCGAGGACGATGCCGGCCACCGGCCGGAGATCGGTCCTCGCCCGGATCGCCTCGACGATCGGCTCGACGACCCCGTCGCCGGGCGACGGCACTCCCTCAGGGGTCACCCGGCGAGCGCGGCCTTCAGCCGCTGGATCACGTCGACCGGCGTCGGGTCGACTCCCCGACGGATCGCGACGTAGACGCTCACGTGATCCCCACGCGTGATCAGGTCCAGGAGGCGGGCGAGCGCCGAGCGTGCGTGGGTCCGGACCTCTTCGGTCCACGCGCCCGCATCCGCGGCGATCGCGAGCGAGAGCGGGAAGCGCTCGGCGATCTCCGGGTCCTCGCCGTCGTGGCGGAGGGCGATCACGCCGTGCGAGCGTCCGTACGGCTCGGTCCAGCCGACGACCTCGTTGTGATCGAGCTCGGAGATCGATGCCCACCAGGCCGGCACCTTGCCGTTCTCGTTGAACTGGGTCTTCCAGCGGGCCGCGGCGACCGCGCCGATCCCCTCCTCCCCCCAGACGACCGGCACCCGGTCGCCCAGGTCGGTCGCGAGGCGCTTCGCCGGGTTCTCGGTGCTTGAAACGTCGGCGCGGCACGCAGCGGCTCGCGCGTCGAGGACCTCGAGCGTCTCCTCGACGTCCGCCGCCATGGGAGGCAGCAGCCCGGCGGCTTCCAGCGCGCCGATCGCCGTGAACGCGAGCCAGCCGAGCGCTGCGCGCGGCTGGAGGCCGCCGGGCACCTCGATGACGGGGACGCCGTGCTCCGCCGCGCGCTCGGCGAGGGCGCCGCCGGAGGTGACCGCGATCCCCCGGCATCCGCGACGGACCGCTTCGTCGAATGCCGCGAGCGTCTCGGACGTGTTACCCGAGTACGACGACGCGAGGACGAGCGTGTGCGTCGCGGCGTGCTCGGGCAGTTGTCCGGATCGGTTGACCTCGACCGGAACGCCGAGCCGGTCCCGGAAGACGGACCGCAGCACGTCCCCGGCGACCGCGGATCCACCCATGCCGCAGACGACCACGACGCGGAGATCCGTGAGATCCGGCAGGCCTCCCGCGCCGATCCCGTTCGCGTACGCCTCGCGGCACTGCGACCCCAGGGCCCCGACGGCCCCGAGCATGTCCCCGGGGTCGGCCGCTCGCACCGCCTCGAGATCGTCGAGGTCGACGGTCATCCGTTCGGCTTCTCGGCCTCGTCGATCAACATCACCGGGATCCCGTCCCGCACCGGGTAGCGATACCCGCACGTGCGGCACACGATCACCTGCTGATCCTCCAGGTAGTCGATCTCCCCGCGGTCGTTGGGACAGACGAGGATCTCCAGCAGCTCTGCGTCGAGCGTCACGACGATCGCGCTCCTTCTCCCTCGATCACGGCGAGCACCTCCTGCGTCTTGGCCCGAAGGAGCTCCTCGGTCCTGGCCTCCGCGTTCAGCCGCAGCAGCGGCTCCGTGTTGGACGGGCGCACGTTGAACCACCAGTCGTCGAACTCTACCGTCAGGCCGTCGAGCCGATCCTGACGTCCGTCCGCGAAGGCCGGGGCGACGCGTTCGATCGTCGCCCGTGGATCGTCGACGCGGGTGTTGATCTCGCCCGACGCGGCGTACCGCCGGTAGGGACGGAGCAGCTCCGACAGCGGCTCGGCCGACCCGGATAGCTCGCCCAGCGCGATCACGGCCGCGATCAGCCCCGAGTCCGCCCGGAAGTTGTCGCGGAAGTAGTAGTGCCCGGAGTGTTCGCCCCCGAAGACCGCGCCGGTCTCGGCCATCACCTGCTTGATGAACGAGTGGCCCACGCGCGTTCGGATCGGGATCCCCCCGTGCTCGCGGATCACCTCCGGAACGGTCCAGGAGCAGATCAGGTTGTGGACGACCTTCGCGCCCGGCTCGCGTTGGAGCATCGGCACGGCGGCGAGCGCGGTGAGCACCGACCCGCTCACGTCCTCGGCCCTCTCGTCCACGAGGAACACCCGGTCGGCGTCGCCGTCGAACGCCATCCCGACGTCCGCGCCGTGCTCGAGCACCGCTGCCTTGAGATCGCGCTGGTTCTCGGGATCGATCGGGTCGGCGGGGTGGTTCGGGAAGGTCCCGTCGAGGTCGGCATAGAGATGGTGAAGCTTCACCGGCAGGCGTTCCATCACCGGGGGAACGACCAGTCCGCCCATCCCGTTCGCCGTGTCGACGGCCACCGTCAGCGGACGCATGTGCTCGACGTCGGTGAACCGCAGGACGTGCTCGACGTAGGCTTCGAGCAGTTCCCTCGGTCGAACGACGCCGTGGCCCTGTCCGAGGACCCCGTCCCCCGGCTCGGCGAGCGCCCTGATGTCGGCGAGACCCGACTCCTCCCCCACCGGCCTCGCCCCGGCGAGACAGAACTTCAGTCCGTTGTACTCCTTGGGGTTGTGGCTCGCCGTGATCATCACGCCGGGACGATCGAGCGTTCCCGAGGCGAAGTAGAGGAGGTCGGTCGAGGCGAGCCCCAGGTCGACGACGTCGACGCCTCGAGAGGTGATGCCTTCGCTGAGGGCCGCCGCGAGGTCGGGCGACGACAGGCGGGCGTCCCGACCGAGCACGATCTCGGACGGTTCCACCCAGGCGGCGAAGGCCGCGCCGATCCGGCGCGCGATCGTGGGGTTCAGCTCGTCGGGAACGACGCCGCGGATGTCGTACGCCTTGAAGATGCGCGAGAGGTCCACCGCGGCATCCTACGGAGGGCCCGGAACGGGCGTCAGTCCGAGGTCAGCTCTGGACGACGGTGTCGATCACGTCGGAGAGGACGACCGCTTCGCCGTCCCGATGCCACCACTTGGCCTCGCAGGCGTGGCACGTGGAGAACGAGAGGTCACGACCGCTCACGTTCATCGAGATCGAGATGATGTCACCCTGGTGGCACTCGGGGCAGGTCATGGTCTCCGGCATCGCTGCATCCGTTCCCTTGGCAGATCGGGTGGCGGCTTCCGTGTTCGACAGGAGCGAACCGTACCAAGGTCGGGACATCGGATCGCAGACACCCTGGGATCATCCTTGGCTCCCCCCTCACCTCCTGCTGCGGGAGGGCGGATGGCCCGAGACGTGGCCCGGTCGGACTAGTCGATCTCGGGTATCCCAGCTCGGATCGGGAGCGCAGAGGCGCCTCGCCCGCGGGTCGTGAGACCGCCCCGAGCGATCAGGCGGTGGTGTCGGACCCGTCGGGCGTGTCGGGGAAGTCCCCCTCGGCGACGCCGGGCGGGCGGGACCCCATGATGATGACCTTCGTGCCGACCGGAACGAGCTCGTAGAGCTCCTCGATCTGCTCGTTGATCATCCGGATGCATCCGTGCGAGACGTAGCGTCCGACCGTGTCCGTTTGCCCGTTGCCGTGGATCCGGATCAGCCCGGGCGCGGTGATGTAGAGGGCCCGGGTCCCCATCGGGTTGCCGGGACCGCCGGGGACGACCGCGGGCAGGCCGGCTCCCCAGCTGTCGAGCGCCGGGTTGTACCAAGTGGGGTTGACCGCCTTCCGGTAGATCGTCCATTCGCCGGCGGGCGTGATCCACCCCGGCTTCGCCGTGGCGACGTCCCACGTCTTGGTGACCCGGAAGCCGTCGTAGAGATCCAGGGTGTTCGTGTCCAGGTGCACGACGATCGTCGGCCCCAACGTCGCGGGAGTCACCTTGGGCTCGACGTCGTGCACCGACAAGCGGACCGACGAGGAGCCGTCGGCCAGTGCCGCGGCGAGGAGCTCCTCCGCGCGCTTCACATCGAGGGCGGCCCCGGCCTCCCCTTCGCCGAAGACGAGCCGGCCGTTCCGCAGGTGGATCTCGGCGTCGGTCGGCTCGACGAACACCTCCCGGGCGGTACGGCTGACGAACCTCGCCACCCCACCGTTCCCGCCCACGCGAAGCTCGATATCGCGACGGATCGGTTCCTCGCGGAGCCGGTGCCAGGTTCGTTCGAGCCAGCCGAACTCCCTGCTGACCTTCATCGCGCGGTCGACGGCTGCCTCGACCCACGCGCGCCGACCGAGCTCGCGCGCCGTGACGGTGAACCGCTCGCCGTTCACCCGCACGGAGATCTCGCGATCGAGCTCGAGGTCGGAGCTGGCCCGAACGGAGGAGATCGCCTCTTGCCGGGTCATGCCCGAGACGTCCACCCCGGCGACGCGGATGCCCGGGAGGATGCGCCCCTCCATGGACCGGTCGTAGCGGAACGCGGCGTACGCGACCCCGCCGAGGGCGACCACCATCACGCCGGACAAAAGCCCGACGATCAGCGGCCATCTCGAACGGGCCGCGCGCGATTCGTGTCGTCCTCTGGCCATGGGGATCGCGAGCCCGCAGGCTCGGACGTGGATGATACGCGACGACGCAACGCCCTCGCGCGGCGGTGGCCTACGGCGTCTGGGGGACGGCCACCCCCATGCTCAGGGCGAAGGCCCCGGCGTCGTCGCGGCGGCCGTCGCCGGCGGCCGCAGCCGCCGACAGCGCGACGATCGGTTCGGTCGCGCGCACGAGGATCGCAGAGCCCGGGGCCGACGCGAGGAACTCGGGTGGCACGGCGGCCGTCCCGTGCGCCTGGACGTCGACCGTGATCGGCGTCGTCGCCGTGCCGCCCTCGCGAGGGAGGATCTCGACGGTCGCCACCGAGGCGACCTCGCCGTCGTTCGTCAGGACGATCGCGGGCTCCGCTGAGCTGCCGATCAGGGCGGGGAAGACCAGCCACGAGGCCGCCGGGGTCGACGTCCCGGCCGTGGAGCCGAGATCGTCGCGCGGGCCGAGCACCCGCAGGGCCGTGACCGCGTCGCCCGCGTCGAGGACGAACGGCCGGACCGCCGTCGGTCCCGAGCTGACCTGCACCGGGTAGGCCCGCGCCGCTTGCGGGGGATGATCCGTGTCGGTCAGCCCGTCGGCCGGACGCGGCAGGTCCTGCGTGAGAGCCGTGGCCCCGAACCGGATCGTCTGATCCGCGACCGACAGGACGAGCAACTCGGATTGGCCCGACCCCCGGATCTCCGGGAGGATCGCGCCGGAGGACGCCGCCGTCGATCCGAGCGCGCTGCGGATCCGCGTGCCGCCGGTGACGTCCAACGACCCGGCCACCACGCGGCCGACCGAAACCTCGATCTCGGCGGCGGTGACCGCCTCCCCCTTCACGTGATCGTTCAGGTGCAGCGCGACGCTCCGATGGGGGCGGAGAACGAGATCGGTCCACTCCTCGTCCCTGATCGGCGCGCGATCGGTCGTGAAGACCGCCGCGTCGAGGACCGCCGTGGCGTCGAAGGGGTTCGCGATGACGATGAAGGCATGCTCGTCGATCTGCGTGCTGCCGTCCGGCAGGAACCATCGTCGCGAGGCCTCGCTCGCGCACGGCTCGGCGGCCAGGCCGTCGCCGGCCGGGTCCGACGCCGCCACCCATCCGGCGCCGACCCAGCCACCGAAGTACTCGACGTACGTCGCGGCGCTCCGGACGTCCGCGACGGCGGGGACGGGGACCGTGGACTCCGGGGGGACCTCGACCTTCGTCGCGGCCTCGGGCGCTCGGTCC
>DASQTT010000132.1:0-10988 GCA_035641735.1 Actinomycetota bacterium
CGCCCCCCGACGCGACGGTCGGCGGCACGATCGCCGCGGCGGCGTCCTCGCCGCGCCGGCTCCGCTTCGGTCCGCTCCGCGACACGGTGGTCGAGATGGAGCTCGTCACGGCAGACGGCCGGCTCGTGCGCAGCGGGGCACGGACGGTGAAGAACGTGCAGGGGTACGACCTCCACCGCCTGGTCACCGGCTCCCTGGGCACGCTCGGCGCGATCGTGCAGGTGGCGTTGAAGCTCAGCCCGCTCCCCGAGGCCGTGCGCCTCCTGACGACCAACCGCGGAGGGCTCGACGCGGGCCGGGCGGTGCTGGCCGCCGTGCCGCTGCCGTCCTCGGTCGTGGCCACGCCCCGCACCGTCGAGGTCGCGCTCGAGGGATGGCGGGACGAGCTCGACGAGCAAACCGCTGCCGCGCAGCAGGCCAAGGGTCCGCTGGAGATCAGAGACGGGGTCCACGTCGAGGGCCCGGAGGCGATCGGGGCGCCCGTGGTCGCCGAGGTGGCCGTGGTGCCTTCGAAGCTGGACGACGTCCTGCAGGGCGAGTCCGAATGGCGCGCGCTGATGGGGGTCGGGATCGCGTGGGTCGGCCTGCCCGACGACGGCGACCGCCTGCTGGCGCTGCGCGAGCGCGTCGCCGAGGCAGGGGGCATCGCGCCGGTGATCCGCGGAGCGGGCGGCCTCGGCGATGCGCCGGTGGCGGCCCTCGAGGTGCATCGACGGACGAAGGCGGCGTTCGATCCGGCCGGCATCCTCGGCCCCGGGCGGTTCTGGGGCGGGCTGTAGGGTTCCGAAGCGATGCTGAGCGAGCGCGATCGCCGGATCCTCGACGCGCCGAACTTCGCGAGCCTCGCGACGGTGATGCCCGACGGCGCCCCGCATGTTTCCACCGTGTGGCTCGACGTGGACGGCGAGGAGGTGCTCGTCAACACGGGCGAGGGTCTCGTGAAGACCGAGAACGTCCGGCGCGACGCACGCGTCGCGATCAGCGTGTTCGACCAGCAGGACGACCCTTACGAGCAGGTCGTGGTCCGCGGCACCGTCGTCGACATCACGCCCGACGGCGCGGACGAGCACATCGACCGGCTGGCGAACAAGTACCTCGGCGTGGACTCGTATCCCTGGCGCGAGCCGGGTGAGCAGCGCCTGATCCTGCGCATCCGCATCGACCGCGTCTCCGCCGGCTAACCCGACACGTTACGTGGATGGAGGGCGCGGAGTCGCTCCCCCGCCTCCTTCAGCGTCTCGAGCCGCTTGCAGAACGCGAATCGAACGAGGTGCGCGCCGAGCTCCGGACGAGAGAAGAAGGAAGAACCCGGAACGACCGCGACACCGACGTCCTCCACCATGTGCCGGGCGAACCGGACGTCGTCGGGGAACCGGAAGCCCGAGATGTCGGCCATCACGTAGTACGCCCCCGCCGGCGACTCGACGCCGAAGCCGACCTCGCGCAGCGTGTCGATCCAGAGGTCGCGCCGCTCGCGGTACTCGTCAGCCGTGCGCCGGTAGTACTCCTCGGGCAGGGAGAGCGCGACCTCCCCCGCTTCCTGTAGCGGCGCCGGCGCCGCGACGGTCAGGAAGTCGTGGACGGAACGGATGCCCCGGGAGAGCGGCGCCGGCGCCACCACCCACCCCACGCGCCACCCGGTCACGGCGTAGGTCTTCGACAGCGCGCTGATCGTCACCGTCCGGTCCTCGAGCCCAGGAACCGCGCCGGGCGGCACGTGGACCGCGCCGTCGTAAAGGATGTACTCGTAGATCTCGTCGGTGAAGACCACCACGTCCCATCGCTGGCAGAGCCCGGCGATCACGTCCAGCTCGTCTCGCGTGAACACCTTCCCGGTCGGGTTGTTCGGCGTGTTGATCACGATCCCGCGCGTGCGCTCGTTGAACGCGGCTGCGAGCTCCGCCTCGTCGAAGGTCCAGTCGGGAGGATGCAGCGTCACGGTCCTGGGAACGGCGCCCGAGATGATCGTGTCCGGCCCGTAGTTCTCGTAGAACGGCTCGAAGACCACGACCTCGTCGCCGGCGTCCAGCACACCGAGCATCGCGGCGATCATCGCCTCCGTCGAGCCGCACGTGACCGTGATGTCGCGCTCTGGGTCGACCCAGTCCATCCCGTAGCGATCGCGGTAGCTCCGCGCCAGCTCACGCCGGAATCCCTCGGCGCCCCACGTGATCGGGTACTGGTTCACGTCGTCGGCGATCGCCTTCCGCGCCGCCTCCTTGACCGCATCGGGGGCGGCGAAGTCGGGGAAGCCCTGGGACAGGTTGATCGCGTCGTGCAGCACCGCCAGCCGGGTCATCTCGCGGATCACCGACTCGGTGAACGAGATGGCCTTCTTCGACGGACGGATCCCCTCGGACATCGCGGGGAGCGTACCCGTCCGGCCCGAGCCGGATCAGGACCGCTTCGGGACGAGCCGGTACACGGCGCCGGCGAGCGACATCGCGTAGAGCTCCCCGCGGGCGTCCTCGCCGAACGAGCTCAGACCCTGGACCACCGGGCCGAGCTCGCGATGCTGGACCACCCGACCGCGCGACACGCGGATCGCCTCCAGCCGGCCGAGGCAGTAGTCGCCGAACACGTAGGCGCCGTACAGCTCGGGGATCGCGCTCCCGCGGTAGACGTAGCCGCCCGTGACGGTGCATCCGCCCTCTTCATGCGAATACTCGAAGACGGGGTCGACCGCCCCTTCGGGGGCGGTCCCCTCGAACGGGTGACTTCCCTCCAAGCGATCCCACCCGTAGTTCTCCCCGCCGGCGGACTCAGCGGGCTGCAGGTCGATCTCCTCCCACTCGCCCTGGCCGACGTCGGCGATCCACAGGTCGCCGGTCCGTCGGTCGAAGGAGTAGCGCCACGGATTGCGCAGGCCGAACGCCCAGATCTCGGGGCGCGCCCCCGAGCGACCGACGAACGGGTTCGTGGGCGGCACGGCGTACCCGCGACCCTCCACAGACCGTGGCTCGATCCGGAGCATCTTCCCCAGCAGCGTCGAGAGGGACTGGCCGTTCCCCTGCGGATCGCCCCCGCTCCCCCCGTCGCCGAGCCCCACGTACAGATACCCGTCGGGGCCGAACGCGAGGTTGCCTCCGTTGTGGTTCACGAACGGTTGGTCGACGAACAGGACCTCGCGCCGGGTCGACGGATCCGCCCTGGTCCCGTCCATCACGAACGCCGTCACGTGGGTGTCCCCGTTCGTGTCGGTGTAGTTCACGAAGAGCTCACGCCCATCGGGCGAGAACACCAGGCCGAGCAGACCCTGCTCCGATCCGAGGGAGACCTGGCCGGACAGGTCCAGCACCGCGGCCGGGTCGACGCTTCCGCGCTGGAGGTGGACGACCTCCCCGGTCTTCTGCGCGACGTAGAGACCCGGACTCCCGGACCGGACGGCCATCGCGAGCGGCTGTTCGAGCGTCGCGACCTGTTCGAGCTCGATCCGGACCGAGGCGAGGTCCGGCTTTCCCCCCGGGGCGCCCCCGGTGGGCGACGGGGTGGCGCTCGTCGGCGGGTCGGGGCTCTCTGGCGGCGCCACGTCGGTCCCGCAGCCGGCGAGGAGCGCCACGGCGATCACCACTCCGGCGACTCGGCGGAACGCCAGTGCTACCTCCCCGTCAGCGAGAACTCCATCTTGCCGTTCATCGATCTCAGGCGCAGGGCATCGTCACCACAGGCCCATCGACGCGGACCAGCCTGACCGCCTGCCCGGACGAGCTGGTGTACGTGGCCTCGTCGGGGCCGACGAGCCTGATCGTCCCGGCGTCCTCGCTGTAGAAGAACATCGGTTCCTCCCCTACGTTCGGGTTCACGGGATCCCAGAAGCTGGCGTCGAAGTCCGCGAGATGGTTCAGCCCGCAATGGCCCGCGTCGAAGCGGTACGCGACGCTCTCGTCGACCGGCGCAGAGATCGGCCAGAACCGGTAGCCCCCCGTCGCGCTCACGAACTCGCTCCGATAGTCGGAGTACAGAGGTTCGGGCAGTTCCTGCGGGCGGGTCGACACCAGGAAGAACGCGACTGCAGCGACGACCACGAGCACCGCTCCGGTGACCAGCGATCCTCGCCTCGTCAATCCTGCCTCCGGCGCTCTCGCTGCGCCGTTTCGCAGCTGCCTCCCACGGAGCCAACGCTCCAGGTCAGCGCCCCGCTCACCGGCCGGTCAGGGAGAAGTGCATGTAGTCCTTCAGCGTGTTCCAATGCCCGCCCCACTCCCAACCGATCTTCGCGAACGAGCGCACGACGATGTCGCCGTCGTGGATCATCCCCTTCCGATGCAGCGAGCGGTCCCGGAACGGCTTCGCGATGTGCCGGAGCGTGCCACCGTCCGAGCGCACGTACGGGTTCTGCAGCGGGTTGATGTCGATCGCCCACCCGTAGGCGTGCTGCGAGAGCGTCGCGCTGCCGACCGCCGGCCGGCAGTTGAACGCCGCGGTCGGGCTCGTGCGCTCGCGGTTCCAGTAGTCCGCCGGGGTCGGCGGACGCCACTTCGGCGGCAGGATCAGCTGCTTGATCGGGAACTCCGCTCGGAAGAGCCGGCGGAACACCCACAGGACGTCTTCCGCCACGGTCTCGTTCACGATCAGCGGACCGGTGCGCACGTCGCCGTGGAAGTCCCAGTAGCTGATCTCGACCGCCCGAAGGTCGCGGATCGGAAGGGGGCACCCGGGATGCCAGCTCCGTCCGACGATCTTGGAGCGCAGCTCGGATCCGATGCGATGGATGTTCCCCTCGAACCTCGGCTCCGGATCCGGAACGGGGGTCGGCGATGGTTCGACCGAGGGCGTGACCGCCGCGTCGGCCGGCATCGGTGCGACGGAGACGTCCGGCTCTGGCGCCGGCGACGGACCGGAGGTCGCGCAGGCGCCGGCCAGCAGGGCGCCGACGATCGAGAGGCGGAGGAAGCGCAACGTCATCTTCCGAATCATCCCATCGGCGACCGCCGGTGCTGCGAACCTGTATACGTGGGAGGACATCGCGACCCTCGCGCCCCGGCCGCCCCGCCGTCGCGGACGGCCGCGGGGAGCCGGCGCACGGAGGAGGAATCACGGGCAGGGAACCAGCGAGGGTCGTGATCCAGCACGTGGTGCCCGCCGTCGACGGCGGGCGCTTCCCGGCCAAGACCACCGTCGGGGACGTCGTGCCGATCGAGGCCGATGTCTTCGCCGACGGTCACGACCTCGTCGCCGCCCGGATCCTCCATCGGCGGGAACCGGACGAAGGCTGGAGCGGCGCGCCGGCTCGACCGCTGGGCAACGATCGATGGCGAGCCGATCTCGAGATCCGCGAGCCCGGCACCTACCGCTTCCTGGTCGAGGGGTGGATCGACACGTGGTCGACGTGGCGATCGGAGCTGGCGAAGTGGGTCGAGGCCGGCCAGGACGTGACCGAGGAGCTGAAGGAAGGGGCGCCGCTCGTCGGCGGCGCCGCGCGGCGCGCCCGCGCCGCGGGCGCCATCGACGACGCCGACCGGCTGGCCGGCTACGCGAAACGGCTCCGGCGGCCGAAGCCGGGCGAGGTCCGGGAGCTCGCGACGTCGGGGGAGCTCGAGGCACTGATGGCGCGCCACCCCGACCGCCGGCGCGGCGCCGCGTCCTCCGATACGTTCGCGCTGGTCGCGGCCCGCGAGCGCGCTCGTCACGGGGCCTGGTACGAGCTCTTCCCGCGCTCGGCCTCACCCGAGCCGGGCCGCCACGGGACGCTCCGCGACGTGGCGGCCCTCGTTCCGGACGTCGCGGAGCTCGGGTTCGACGTGCTGTACCTTCCGCCGATCCATCCGATCGGCCGCACGAACCGAAAGGGTCGGAACAACCGGCCGACCGCGGAGGACAGCGACCCGGGGAGCCCATGGGCGATCGGGGCGGCCGAGGGCGGCCACACGGCCATCCATCCGGACCTCGGCACGTTCGACGACTTCGAGCACCTCCAGGCGGAGCTGAAGCGCCACGAGATGGAGCTGGCGCTCGATCTCGCCTTCCAGTGCGCTCCGGACCATCCGTGGGTGCAGGAGCATCCGGAGTGGTTCCGGCATCGCGCCGACGGGACGATCCGCTTCGCCGAGAACCCTCCGAAGCGCTACGAGGACATCTACCCCCTCGACTTCGAGACGAAGGATCGCGAAGGACTCTGGCGGGCATTGCTCGACGTGGTCCTCTTCTGGGTGGACAAGGACGTCCGGGTCTTCCGGGTCGACAATCCGCACACGAAGCCGTTCGCCTTCTGGGCCTGGTTGATCGACGAGGTGAAGACCCGCGAGCCCGACGTGCTGTTCCTCTCCGAGGCCTTCACGCGCCCCCGCGTGATGGAGCGTCTGGCCAAGATCGGCTTCGACCAGTCGTACACGTACTTCACCTGGCGGCGGACGAAGGACGAGCTGACCGCGTACCTCACGGAGCTCACGCAGAGCCCCGTGCGCGACTTCCTCCGCGCCAACCTCTGGCCGAACACGCCGGACATCCTCACCGACCAGCTGCAGGAGGGCGGGCCGCCGGCCTTCCGGCTCCGCTTCCTGCTGGCGGCGACGATGGGGGCGAACTACGGGATCTACGGACCGACGCTCGAGCACATGGAGGCCGCGCCGCGTGAGCCCGGCTCCGAGGAGTACCTCCATTCGGAGAAGTACGAGATCCGGACGTGGAGGTCGAGCCCGGGCACCGGGATGAGCGAGCTGATCGCCCGGCTCAACCGGATCCGACGCGAGCATCCGGCGTTCCAGCACGACCGCACGCTGCGGTTCCATCCCGTCGAGAACGACCGGCTGATCGCCTACAGCAAGACCCTGCCCGACGGGCGGGACCCAGTGCTCGTCGTGGCGAACCTCGATCCGGCCCAGCCGCAGTCGGGGTGGATCGACGTGCGCATGCCGGAGCTCGGCATGGCGTGGGACGCACCGTTCGCCGCCAGGGACCTGCTCACCGGCGAGACGTTCTCGTGGCGTGGGGCGCGGAACTTCGTGCAGTTGCATCCGGCGCACGAGCCGGGGCACGTTCTGGCGATCGAGCCCGCGCGGAGCCGAGCGGCGTGACGCCCCGGACGAAGACGGCCGAACGCGCCGAGCCACGGCCCATGGGGCACCGGCCCACGCCGATCACGACGCCGACGGCGCGCTGGTACCAGGACGCCGTGATCTACGAGCTGCACGTCCGTGCGTTCCAGGACCGCAACGCCGACGGCGTCGGCGACCTCGCCGGACTGGTCGAGCGGCTCGACCACGTGCGCGACCTCGGCGCGACGGCGATCTGGCTCCTCCCCTTCTACCCGTCCCCGCTTCGCGACGACGGCTACGACATCGCCGCGTACAAGGCGATCCATCCGTCCTACGGATCGATGCGCGATTTCCGGACCGTGCTCCGCGAGGCCCACCGGCGGGACCTCCGGGTGATCACGGAGCTGGTGATGAACCACACGTCGGACGAGCACGCGTGGTTCCGGCGCGCCAGGGCCGCCCGGCGCGGGAGCTGGCAGCGGAACTTCTACGTGTGGTCCGACAGCCCGGAGCCGTACGGCGAGGCGCGGGTGATCTTCAACGACTTCGAGTCCTCGAACTGGGCGTGGGACCAGGTGGCCGGCCAGTACTACTGGCATCGCTTCTATTCCCATCAGCCCGACCTCAACTACGACGAGCCGCGCGTTCGCGACGCGATGTTCGACGTCGTCGATCACTGGCTGGACCTCGGGGTCGACGGCCTGCGGCTCGACGCGATCCCCTACCTGTTCGAGCGGGAGGGAACGAACTGCGAGAACCTCCCGGAGACGCTCGAGCTCCTGTCGGGTCTTCGGAGGCACGTCGACGAGCGGTTCGACGATCGGCTGCTGCTCGCCGAGGCCAACCAGTGGCCGGAAGACGCGGTCGCCTACTTCGGCGACGGCGACCGGTGTCACATGGCGTTCCACTTCCCGTTGATGCCGCGGATGTTCATGGCGAACCGCATGGAGGACCGGTTCCCGCTGATCGACATCCTGAACCAGACCCCGCCGATCCCCGAGGGGACGCAGTGGGCGACGTTCCTACGGAACCACGACGAGCTGACGCTCGAGATGGTGACCGACGAGGAGCGCGACTACATGTACCGGGTCTACGCCGAGGATCCGCAGGCTCGGGTGAACCTCGGGATCCGCCGGAGGCTCGCGCCGCTCCTCGGCAACGACCGGCGCCGGATCGAGCTGATGAACGTCCTGCTGTTCTCGCTTCCGGGGACGCCGGTGATCTACTACGGCGACGAGATCGGGATGGGCGACAACATCTACCTCGGCGATCGCAACGGGGTGCGGACGCCGATGCAGTGGAACCAGGACCGCAACGCGGGCTTCTCGGCGGCGAACCCGCAACGGCTCTACCTCCCGTTGGTGGCGGACCCCGAGCACCATCCCTCCGCGATCAACGTCGAGGCGCAGCAGAACAACCCGTCCTCGCTGCTGTGGTGGATGCGCCGGTTGATCGGTGCCCGGCGGCGCTCACCGTCGCTCTCGCGCGGCAACATCGAGTTCCTGTACCCGGAGAACCGCAAGGTGATCGCGTTCCTCCGGACGCTGGGCGAGGAGCGGACGTTGGTCGTGGCCAACCTCGCCCGGAGCGCGCAGTTCATCGAGCTCGACCTGTCGCGGTTCGACGGTCAGATCCCGGTCGAGCTGTTCGGTCCGACGCACTTCCCACGGATCGGCCAGCTGCCGTACTTCGTCACCCTCGGTCCGTACGGGTACTTCTGGTTCCGGCTGCAGCCCGACGAGCGCGAGGAGGAGCTCGCGGCGACGCCGCCGCCGACGCTCACGACGCGAGGTTCGTGGGTCGACCTGCTCGGGGAGGGCGGGAGGCCGGTGCTGGAGCGCACGCTCCCGCGGTTCCTGATGCGCCAGCGCTGGTTCGGTGCGAAGGGTCGGCAGGTCGCGACGGTCGAGGTGAGCGACTCGATCCGCCTCGGTCGCGACCCGACGGACGGCGTCGTGGCGCTCGTCGAGGTCAGCTTCACCGAGGGAGAGCCCTCGACGTACGCGTTGCCGCTCGTCGGACGGCGTGAGGGGGAGGACGTCGGGGCGGAACACGTCCTGGCCCGGATCGAGACCGACGACGGCGTCTGGCTGCTGATCGACGGGCTCCGCGACGCCCGGACCGCGGCGGCGTTGCTCGGTCTGGTCGAGCGGCGTCGGGTCGCCCGGGGATCGCGCCGCCGCCTCGCCGGCAACCGTGCCGAGGGGTTCGCGCGACTGCGTGGGACCGACGCGCTCGAGCCGCATTTCAGCTGGGGCGAGCAGAGCAACACCTCGGTGACGTTCGGCGACCGCCTGGTGCTCAAGCTCTTCCGCCGGATCGGCGAGGGCGTGAACCCCGAGCTCGAGGTCGGCCGCTTCCTCACCGACAAGACGAACTTCCGCCATTCGGCGCCGACCGCCGGAGCGATCGAGCTGGCGGCGGACGGAGCCCCCGGGTCGACGATGGCGATCCTCCAGGGCTACGTGCAGAACGAGGGGGACGCCTGGCGTTACGCGCTCGACGCCGTCCGCGAGTCGTTCGAGCGGGCGCTCGCGCTGCCGTCGGACCAGCCGGTGCCGACGGCCGACTCGAGCCTGATCGACCTCGTCGGCGAGCTGCCCTCGCTCATCACCTACGACCTGACCGGACCGTTCCTCGGATCGGCATGGCTGCTCGGCCGCCGGACCGCCCAGCTGCACCTGGCGCTCGCGTCGCGTGCCGATGACCCCGCGTTCGCGCCCGAGCCGATCACCCGGATGTACCAGCGCTCGCTGTACCAGTCGATGCGAAGTCAGGCCGCGGCGACCCTGCGCCGGCTCGGCCGGATCCGGATCATGCCGGGTGTCGAGGAGCTGCTCGATCGCGAGCACGAGCTGCTCACCCGCTTCTCGATGATCACCGGCGACCGGATCAGCGGGCAGCGGATCCGGATCCACGGCGACTTCCATCTGGGCCAGGTCCTGTGGACCGGCCGTGACTTCATCATCATCGACTTCGAGGGCGAGCCGGCCCGACCGCTGAGCGAGCGCCGCATCAAGCGATCGCCGCTCCGCGACGTCGCCGGACTGCTCCGGTCGTTCGACTACGCGACCCGAACGGCGATGCGCTCTCCGTGGGTCGAGGATCTGTCGCAGGAAGCGAGGGCGTCGCTGTCGGACTGGGCCCGTGCCTGGACGCACTGGGTCTCGGCGACCTTCCTGGGTCACTACTTCGAGATCGCCGGCGACGGTCCGCTGCTCCCCGAGACGCTCGACGAGCGACGGCGGATGCTGCACGCGCACCTGCTGGACAAGGCCCTCTACGAGGTGGCCTACGAGCTCGACAACCGACCGGACTGGCTCGACGTCCCGATCCAGGGCCTCCTGGAGCTGCTGGACGAGGGACCGTGAGCGACGAACAGCGGACGCTCCGCGAGCTGGCTCAGCTGCACGGCGTGCAGCTGAGCTACACGAACGTGTTCCGCCGGCGCGTGGCCGCGAGCGTGGAGAGCACGCTCGCGGTGCTGCGGGCGCTCGGGGCGCCGGTCGCGTCGCTCCGCGACGCGCCCGACGCCCTCCGTGCCCGCCGGGAACACCTCGGCCGGCGTCCGCTCGAGCCGGTCGTCGTGGCGTGGGAGGGGCGGCTCGGGGCGGTCGAGCTCCGTCTGCCGGCCTCCGCGGCGGGCCG
Organism: Actinomycetota bacterium; assembly: GCA_035641735.1. GTDB lineage: Bacteria > Actinomycetota > UBA4738 > UBA4738 > HRBIN12 > JAJNBA01. Next base: position 10,623 of record DASQTT010000132.1, read on the forward strand.
CGACGTGGAGGTGTCGATCTCGCCGGAAGACGAGGAGCCCGGCTCGTGGGAGAGGGCCTCGCCCGTCGCGTCCGGCGACGCCCTCGCCGGGTACGTCCCGCACCGGCTCCGCCTCGGACGGCGGCTCGAGCCCGGCCGACACGAGCTGCGGATCCGCACGGATGAGGACGAGGTCGGGTCCGCCACGGTCCTGTCGGCACCGCGGCGATGTCCACAGCCCGGCGAACGGTGGTGGGGCGTCTTCGCACCGGTCTATGCGCTGCGGTCCCAGGACGACTGGGGCGTGGGCTCGTTCGCGGAGCTCGCACGCTTCCGCGGATGGGTGACGGGTCTCGGCGGGTCCGCGGCCGCCACGCTCCCGCTGTT
>DASQTT010000133.1:0-2650 GCA_035641735.1 Actinomycetota bacterium
AGCTCCTCCAGCGCTACGGCGAGTTCGATTCGCGCTATCCGGGGGACGACGTCCCCCGTCCGCCGTTCTGGGGCGGCTACCGGATCCTGCCGATCGCGGTCGAGCTCTGGCAGGGCCGCCTCCACCGGCTCCACGACCGCTTCCGATACCAACGGGAGGGAGACAGCTGGTCCCTCCGACGGCTCGCGCCCTAGCCACTAGGCTCGCCGCCATGAGCGACGACGCCCTTCGCGAGCGGATCGGGGCCGACATGCCCCGCACCGTCGAGCAGCTCGAGCGGCTCGTGCGGATCCCCTCGATGGGATATCCGGACTACGACCCGGTGAACGTACGGGCGTCCGCCGAGGCCACGCGCGACATCCTGGGCGAGGCCGGCGTGGACGACGCGCGACTGCTCGAGCTCGAGGACGGTCATCCGGCCGTCTTCGCGGAGCTCGCCGGACCCGACGGTGCCCCGACCGTCCTGCTCTACGCCCATCACGACGTCCAGCCGGAGGGACCGGTCGATCAGTGGGACACGCCGCCGTTCGAGCCCGTCGTGCGCCACGGGCGGATGTTCGGACGCGGGGCCGCCGACGACAAGAGCGGGATCGTCGTGCACGCGGCGGCGATCCGGGCGCTGCTCGCCGACGGCCCGCCGCCCGTCTCGGTGAAGATCGTGATCGAGGGCGAGGAGGAGTGCTCCACGGCGAACCTGCCGCAACTCGTGGAGGGCCACGCCGATCTCCTCCGCGCCGACGTCGCCGTGATCGCGGACGGCGGGAACTATCGAACCGGGGTGCCGACGCTGAACACCTCGATCCGCGGGGTGACCGATGTGGTCGTGCAGGTGCGGGTGCTCCCCAGCGCTCAGCATTCCGGTGCCTACGGCGGCCCGATCCCCGATGCGATCACCGCGCTGGCGCGGATCGTCGCGTCGCTCCACGACGAGCACGGCGACGTCGCGATCGCCGGGCTGCGGCGCGTCCCGTGGGAGGGCGCGCAGGTGCCCGAGGACGAGTTCCGCGAGGAGTCCGGCGTCCTCGCCGGCGTGCAGCTGATCGGGTCCGGAACGATCGCCGATCGGCTGTTCACGTCGCCCGCGGTCGGCGTCCTCGGCGTCGACGCGCCGGCGATCGCCGGATCGTCCAACCAGATCGTGCCGGTCGCGCGGGCGCGCGTGAGCCTGCGGATCGCGCCTGGCGACGATCCGGTCGCCGCCAGGGAGGCGCTCGTCCACCACCTCCGCGAGCATGCGTCGTGGGGCGTCGAGGTCACGTTCGACGGAGAGGGCGGCTTCGAAGCCGGCCACGGGTACCTCGTCGACACGTCCTCGAGCGCGAGCCGGACCGCGATCGACGCGCTCTCCCGGGCCTACGGCCGCGACGTGCTCGAGCTGGGGTCGGGGGGATCGATCCCGCTCGTGCCGATGCTCACGAGGACGTTCCCCGACATCGAGGTTCTGATCTGGGGGGCGATGGACGAGCGTTCGGCGATCCATTCGGTGAACGAAAGCGTCGACCTGGGCGAGGTGGAGCGGATCGCCGTAGCGGAGGCGTTCTTCCTCCGCTCGCTCGGTGGGGCATCCGGAGGCTGAGTGTGTAGGTTGGCCTGGTGACCGGCCAACCGGGCGCTCCCGAGCCCGCTCTTCCCCCCGAACCCCAGGTTCAGCCCGGACAGCCGATGCAGGCCGTACCCGTCGAGACGAAGGACGGCCCACCCACCGAGACGATCACGGAGCCCGCGAAGCTCCTGCGGATCGCGTCGATGGTGCGCGAGCTCCTGGAGGAGACTCGCCAGGCTTCGATGGACGAGGGCGGGCGCAAACGGCTCGCCGACATCTACCACCGGTCGATCGAGGAGCTGGCCGACTCCGTCAGCCCGGATCTGAAGGCGGAGATGGAGGACCTCGCGCCGCCGCTCGACGGGGTGCCCAGCGAGGCGGAGATCCGCGTGGCCCAGGCCCAGCTCGTGGGCTGGCTCGAGGGCCTCTTCCATGGGATCCAGGCCGCGATGTTCGCCCAGCAGATGGCCGCTCGCCAACAGTTCGAGGAGGTCCGGCGTCGCGGCCTCCTGGCGCAGAACCCGCAGCAACCGCCCGAGCAATCGGGCCCGGCGCCGCGGGGGCAGTACCTCTAGGGCTCCTTCACTGCCCGCGACCTCGCGCCCGTCGCGACGTCGGCTCCGCCCGCGAGGCGTTGGGCCAGGAACACCGGGATCAGCATCATCAGGATGACGACGAGCGCGACGACGTTCACGACGGGCCGGTTGTGGGGCAGCCGGACGCTGTTGTAGATGAACTTCGGCACGGTCAGCGTGCTGCCCGCAGTGAAGTTCGTGACGATGATCTCGTCGAACGAGAGCGCGAACGCCAGGAGGCCACCGGCGAGCACCGCCGTCCGGATCGCGGGGAAGGTGACGTGCCGGAACGTCTGCCAACCGTCGGCCCCGAGATCCATCGACGCCTCGACCAGAGATGTCGGCGTCCGTCGGAGACGCGCGAGCACGTTGTTATAGACCACGACGATGCAGAACGTGGCGTGGCCCAGCACGATCGTGAACACCCCGAAGGGGAAGGCCAGCGTGTTGATCGTCGCGTTCAACGCGATCGCGGTGACGATCCCCGGAAGCGCGATCGGCAGGACCAGGAGGAACGACACCGCGTTCCGTC
>DASQTT010000134.1:0-3507 GCA_035641735.1 Actinomycetota bacterium
GGACATCGTGGGTCGGCCGCTCAAGGTCTATCGCGAGGCCTCGGGGTCAGAGCTGATGGAACGGGTCGTCGGACTCCTCGAGAGCGTCGGCCTGGGCAGTCAGCACCTATATAGGTATCCGCACCAGTTCTCGGGCGGCCAGCGGCAGCGCATCTCGATCGCGCGGGCGCTCGCCCTGGACCCCGACTTCATCGTCCTCGACGAGCCGACCAGCGCCCTCGACGTCTCGGTGCAGGCACAGATCCTGAACCTGCTGAACGAGCTGCAGCGCGAACGCGGCCTCACATACCTGTTCATCAGCCACGATCTCGGTGTCGTCCGCCACATGAGCGATCGGATCGTTGTGATGTACGTGGGCGAGATCGTGGAGGCGGGAACGAGGGACGACGTCTTCAACAGCCCGCTCCACCCGTACACGGAGGCGTTGCTGGGGGCGAGCCCGGAGCTCACCCACGACACGGACCGCCGCGCCCGGGCGCTCGAAGGACGCGTCCCCGATCCGGCCCGGCCGCCGCAGGGATGCCGCTTCCACACCAGGTGTCCGGTGGTCACCCCATCGTGCGGTTTCGAGGTCGACGACGCCGTGCGGTTGCTGGAGGGACGAGGCGCCGGACTCGATCACCTGAGGAGCGTGCAGCGCCGTTCGGCGTTCGACGCCGACCTGTCCTTCGACGACGAGGAGTTCGCCGGCCGGATGGTCCGTGTGCTCGAAGGCCCGGAGACATCGGCAGAGATGCGCGAGGCGATGATCGGGCTCACGCGATCGGGGTCGACCGTCGCGATCCGGTTCCGCGACATCGATCGAGTCCGACTCGAGGAGATCCGTCCCGCACACGTGACCTCGTGCATCCTCCACACCCGCCAGGGGCTCGATCCAGGCGATCGGCACATGCGCGAGAAGAACGGGGGTTAGCAGATGGGAGACGTCGACTTCGCCGACGCGCGGGGCCGCCTGCATCAGCACGACACGTTCAACCGCGTCGCGGGAACGCCGTGGTACGCGGACGCCGTGTACGACCGGTTCTCAGAACAGGAGTACGACCGGCGCTTCCGAGCGACGCACGGGAAGATGGCGCGGCTCGGGTTGGACGCGCTGATCGCCCCGGGAGGCTCGAACCACTGGAGCTACGGCGGCGGGATGCGATGGCTGACGAACCACTGGGAGTGGCACGGCGTCGCGGCGTACGCGGTCGTCCCACGCGACGAGGAGCCCATCCTCGTGTGCGGTCCCGGCGGCGCACATCGGGAGGCGATCAGGCGCGCGACGCCGGTCCGTGACGTCAGGGAATCGCGGCGCGGACGCTTCGGCGCGACGATAGCCGAGGTCCTGAGCGAGCGAGGGCTCGAGCGCGGAACGATCGGGCACGCGTTCGTCGATCCCTTCTTCGAGAGCTCCATGCCGGCGAACGATCTGGACGCGCTTCGCGAGAAGCTGCCCGACGCGCAGATCCGCTCCGTCGGCGACTTCTTCCACGAGCTCGTCCACCGAAAGAGCGACGAGGAGATCGAGAGCGTCCGGCGGGCGGGGGAGCTCATGGATCGCGCCATGGAGGCCATGATCGAGGCGGTGCGACCCGGTGCGACCGAGTACCAGCTCGCCGCGGCCGCGGCGCACGCGATCATGGACGGCGGCGGGCAGCTCGACTTCCTGATCATCGGGTCGACGGCAACCTCCGCCCCGGGGCTGATCTTCGGAAACCCGTGGCCGTCGGGGCGCGTCCTGCGGGCAGGGGACATCGTCATCAACGAGCTCGCCTGCAGCTACCGCGGCTACACGGTCCAGACCGGGACGCCGGTCTGTGTCGGAGAGCCGCCCTCGTGGGTTCGGACCTTCTTCGACGACGTCCTCGAGGGTTTCGACCGCATGGCCGCGCAGCTCCGCCCCGGGAACACGTGGGAGGACGTGCGGCAGGCCGGCCGGTACTACGCCGAGCGCGGCTACGACTCCCGGCCCTTGTTGCTGCACTGCATCGATTTCGTCACGCACACACCGCAGGTCCTCGTGGAAGGCGTCCGGGCGGACGAGGGTGACGAAGAGATCGTTCCCCGCGTGCTGGCCATGCTCGAACCGACGGTCGTCAACGCCGAGGGGACGTTCGGCATGTTCCTCGGCCGGAGCTACGTGATCACCGAAGACGGACACGAGCAGGTGACGAAGTTCCCGACCGAGCTGGTCGTCGCCTGACGGTGCCGGCTTCTCGGATCACGCTGGTGGACGTGGCCCGCCTCGCGGGCGTCCACACGGCGACCGCCTCCAGGGCGTTGAACCCCGACACTCGAGGCCAGGTCAGCGAGTCGACCGCGACGCGGGTCGCCGAGGCCGCGAAGGCCCTGAACTACCAGCCGAACCGGGTCGCCCGGGGATTGCGGACCAACCGCACGTTCACCATCGGCGTGCTCATCCCCGACATCACCAACCCGCTCTTCCCGCCCATCGTGAGAGGGATCGAGGACGCCCTTGCCCCCGCGGGCTACACGGCGCTGCTCGCGAACTCGGACAACGACCCCGAGACGGAGCGCCTGCACGTCGAGACCATGCTCGCGCGGCAGGTCGACGGGCTGATCATGGCCACCGCCAGACGTAGCGATCCCCTCGTGGAGTACCTCGCGGCGTCCGGCGTTCCGGTCGTGCTGGTGAACCGGCGGTCCGAGGACGATCGGATCCCTTCCGTCGTCCCGGACGACGGGAAGGGGATCCGCCTCGCGGTTCGCCATCTCGCCTCGCTCGGCCACACCCGCATCGCGCACGTCGCCGGGCCGCTGCATGTCTCCACTGGGATGGCTCGCCATCGCGCGTTCCTCGAAGCGATGACGGAGGAGGCGCTCGAGCCCGACGACGACCTCATCGCGTTCGCCAAATGGTTCGCGGTCGAGGAGGGCGCCCGAGCTTTCCGCCCGCTGCTCCGGAGGACCGATCGGTTCACGGCCGTCGTCACGGCCAACGATCTGATCGCGATCGGCTGCTACGACGTCATCGCGGAGCAGGGATTGCGGTGCCCGCAGGATCTGTCGATCACCGGCTACAACGACATCCCATTGCTCGACAAGCTCCGTCCGCCGCTCACGACGGTGCGGCTCGCGCACTATGAGCTCGGGGCGAGCGCGGCGAACCTGCTGCTCGAGCCGGCGGAGGAAACGGGCGCGTCCGCTAGAACGATCATGGTCGAGCCGACCCTCGTCGTCCGAGGCTCGACGATGTCGCTCGAACGTGCGGCCAAGGCGCCGGATCGATCGTCGCCCCGGTGAACAGGAGGTCCTCGCTGCAGGCCGTCGTGCTGACCGGGCGGGAGCGTCTCGAGCTGCGCGAGATCGCCGAGCCCGTGCCCACCGACGGTGATGTCGTCGTTCGCGTCCGCGCGGTCGGCATCTGTGGGACGGACCTGAAGATCTTCCGCGGCGAGATCCCCGTCGCCTACCCGAGGGTCCTGGGCCACGAGATGGTGGGGGAGACACTCGGAACCTCCGACGCCGTTCGGCACGCCGGGTCTCGGGTGATCGTCGACCCGA
>DASQTT010000135.1:0-2508 GCA_035641735.1 Actinomycetota bacterium
CCGCCCGCCTCGCCGAACCCCGGGTTCCCGGGCGATCCCCCCCATCCGTCCGCGATGCCCGGGTTCCCGCGCACGAGCGACACGAGGCCGAGCACTCCCGCGATCAGGACGGCGAACCCGATGAACATCCGGACCCGATCGTCTCGAGCCGTGTCGCGCAGGAGGATGAAGCCCCACCACAGACCGAACACCGGGAACGAGAATGCGCCGAGCCCGAACAGCGCCGGGAGCAGCCACGCGATCGCGTTGCCGAGGGGTCCGCCCGCCTCCAGCCACAGCGACAGGACCGCGAGCAGGGCGAGCACGAAGAGGCCGATGCCGAGGGCGTCGCGCGTCCAGGGTGAGAGCACGGTCCGGACGGCGGTCTTCTTGGGCGCGCGCTTGACGGTCGTGGAGCTCCGGGCGGGACGCTTCCGCGCCCCGCCACGCCCGCGAGCCCGGGCCGGGGAAGTCTTCGTCGGCATGCCCGACCAGCATGACGGCTGCCGAAGCTGCTTCAAGGACCGACCGCCCGGCGCCTGGATACGGCGCCGACCGAGCCGCACGACCTATCCTTCCGTCCGAGGAGGTTCCTGATGCTGGTGGAAGTCACGTGCCGGTGCGGGTGGCGCTGTCGCGGCACCGAGGACGAGGTGATCGAGCAGGTCCGGTCTCACGGCCGGTCCGCGCACGGCGTCGAGACCACCCCTGACGAGGTTCGAGCGATCTGGCGACCCGTCGAGGGGAACGCCGCCGGCGGTCCGTAGGCGATGCGCGAACCGCCCGACCGAGAACGGCCCGATGAGGCCGGGGGCCGGGATCCGAAGCACGCGTCGGGGCCCGTCGTCGAGCTCGGGCCTCCGATCTCCGACGTCCCGTGGTCCTCGGAGTTCGCGCAGCAGTCCCTGGAGGTGCTGATCCTCCTGCTCGACGAGGGATCCGTCGCCTGGTTGAAGCCGATGCACGCCGACTCGCTGCACGTCGGCCTGCCGGTTTCGTCCAGCCCGGGCGACGTCGTGATCGAGACGCTGGGGTGGTTCGGCCTGATCCCTCGCGTCGTCCACTCCACGTCCTGGCGTCACGAGGAGGGCCGGCTCGTCCTCACCTACATCGCCGTCGTCGAGCCTCCATCCGTCGTGCCGCAGGACACCCTCCAGCGCGTCGAGGTCGCGCGTGCCGAGCTCGCGCGGGGCGACGCCACCGCGCCGCCGAGGGAGATCGGCGTCGAGCAGGTGGTCGAGCACGCGCTGCGGCACCTCTCGTGGCTGCTCCGCGACGACGCGGCGATCGCCGAGGCGCTGCCCGACTGGGCCGCGGTCCTGGACCGGTACCAGCCGGAGCCGTTCCGGGCGCTCGGCTGAGCGTCAGACCTCCATGATCACCGGCAGGATCACCGGCTTCCGCTGCGTGACTTCGTGGAAGTAGCGGGCCAGCGCGCGCCGGACGTTCTGCTGCAGCGCGGAGGGGTCCGTGACGTGGGCCCCGGCGCTCTCCTCGAGGGCCATCACGACCCGCTTGCGCCCCTCCTCCAGGATGTCGCCCGACGTCTCCTCGTGGACGAACCCGCGGTTCACCACGTCGGGACCCGCGAGCAGCTCACCGGTCTGTGAGTCGACCGTGATCACGACCACCACGACCCCGTCGCCTGCGAGCTTCCGGCGGTCGCGGAGTACCTGTCCCCCGACGTCGCCGATCCCGAGGCCGTCGACGAACGTCATGCCCGCCTGCGTGCGGTCCACGATCCGGACCTCGTCGCCCACCTCGACGACGTCGCCGTCCTCGCACACCAACGTGCGTTCCGGCGCGATCCCGATGCCGTGGGCCAACTTCGCGTGGTGCTGGAGATGGCGTCGTTCGCCGTGGACAGGGATGAACCATCGCGGCCGGACCAGCGACAGCATCATCCGCAGCTCCTCCTGGGCCCCGTGGCCGGACGCGTGCACCGGGTCGGCGGGCATGTGGAACACGTCCGCGCCGCTGCGGTAGAGAGCGTCGACGACGCGATGGATCGCGGGTTCGTTGCCCGGGATCAACGACGACGACAGCACGACCGTGTTCCCGGGCCCGAGCTCCACCCACTTGTGCTGTCGCTGGGCCATCAAGGACAGCGCCGAGAACGGCTCGCCCTGCGAGCCGGTGCAGATCACCACCACCCGGCCCGGATCGAGCGAGTCGATCTCCGCGATGTCGACGACGTCCTGCTCCGGGACGTTGAGGAGGCCGAGCCGGCGCGCCGCCTCGGTGGACGTGTGGATCGAGCGACCGAGGAACGCGACCACCCGTTCGTTCGATCGTGCCGCGTTCACGATCTGCTGGATCCGATGGATGTGGCTCGAGAAGCACGCCGCCACGACGAGTCCGGGCGCCCCCGCGACGATGTCCTGGAGCACCGGCCCGACCGTCCGCTCGCTCGCCGAGTAACCCGGCTCCTCGGCGTTCGTCGAATCGGAAAGCAGCAGGTGCACCCCTCGGTCGCGCCCCGCCTCCTCGGCCAGGCCGTGGAGGTCGGTTGCCCTGCCGTCCAGGGGC
>DASQTT010000136.1:0-3107 GCA_035641735.1 Actinomycetota bacterium
GCCGACGACACCTTCGACGAGGCACTCGAGCTCGTACAGGCCGCGCAACGCGAGCACGTGACGCTGAGGTTGATCGGAGGGCTCGCGGTGCGAGCCCTCTGTCCCTCCTTCCCTCCTCGACGCCACGACCGTCAGGACCTCGACTTCGCCTCCACGTCCGCCGGCCGCGCAGCGGTGACCTCCTTCCTGGCCTCCCGTGGCTTCGAGGCAGACCACGCCTTCAACCAGATCCACGGTCACAAGCAGCTGTACTTCCGGTCGCCGTCCGGCCGCTCCATCGACGTCTTGATCGACCGCTTGGAGATGTGCCATGTGCTCGACTTCCGTGACCGTCTCGACCGCATGCCGCTCACGCTCGACATCACCGATCTCCTGCTCACGAAGCTCCAGATCGTGGAGCTGAACGACAAGGACGCGGCCGACGTGCTCCAGCTCCTCGGCGCCTACCCGGTCCGCGATGGCGACGGATCCGGCACGATCGGACTCGCTCGGTTCGGTGAGGTCGTGGGGAACGACTGGGGATGGTGGCGGACCGTCACGGGAAACCTCGAGTGGATCCGGTCGCTCGCGACGGGCGACGGAGGCTCGCTCGTGCCGCCCGCGCCTCCGTTCGATCCGGTCGAGCAGCTCGGCGTCCTCCTGACCGAGGCCGAGCGCGTCCCGAAGTCCCGCCGCTGGCGCCTCCGGTCGCTGATCGGCGAGCGCGTCCGCTGGTACGAGCTCCCCGAGGAGGAGGTCCATGACTGACGCCGGCGCCGGTGGGCGGACCGCTCCGATCGGTGTTCGGGTCGTCGACCTGTCGATCCCGGTCGGCCCCGAGACCCAGATCTATCCCGGCGATCCTGCGCCGGCCGTGCGCCGGGCCATGACGATCGAGCGGGACGGCGCGAACGTGCTCGCGCTCGAGCTCGGCTCGCATACCGGCACCCACGTCGACGCCCCCTTCCATTTCGAGGCCGAGGGTGAGCGTCTCGAGGACGTCGGCCTCGACCGCTTCGTCGGACCGGCCGTGATCGCCGACGTGACCGGTCATGGGGACCGGGAGCCGATCGGCTGGGACGTCCTCTCGCCGTACGCCGACCGGATCCGGCCGGGAACGATCCTCGTCATCCGGACCGGGTGGTCCGAGCGGTTCTACGGCACGGAGCGCTACTACGATCATCCGTTCCTGACGGCCGCGGCGTGCGAACGCGTGCTCGAGGCAGGCGTGCGCACGCTCGCGATCGACGCGTTGAACCCGGACGAGACGGTCGTGGACGGGAGCGAGGAGCGATGGGACGTCCACCACCTCGTCCTCGGCGCCGGCGGCGTGATCGCCGAGAACCTGACGAACCTGTCCGCGATCGACTTCGAGGAGCCGCTGCTGTGCCTGTTCCCGCTCCGGCTCGCGGGCGACGCGGACGGTGCGCCCTGCCGCGCGATCGCGCTCGATCTGGCGGGGGCTACTCGACCGGCAGCTCCTTGAACGCCTTGGAGATGTCCACGCCACGGCTGCGCTGCACCGCTCGCGCGATCGCGTAGATCACCAGCCCGGACGCGAAGATCCCGACGTTCATCCACACGAGGCCCGGCCGGCCGTTCAGGCCCGCGCTCGGATCGGTCAGGAACGCCCACGCCATGATCACGAGCGCGACGACCGAGAGCGCGCCGACGATGCTCACGACCGGGATGCCGCCGACGCGCCACCGCACGGGCGACGCCTCGAAGACGTCCCGCATCCGGTACGGGAACACGATCGCGGAGACCGACACCAGCAGGAAGCCGAGGATGAACCCGAAGATCCCGACGAGCGTCGCGAACTCCGGGATCCAGACGAACGCTGCGAGGGCCGCGATCGAGCCGGCGCCCACGAGCATCAGCGCGTTCACCGGCGTGTGGTGCTGCGGATGCACCTTCCCGACCCACGCCGGCATCATGCCGTCGAGCGCGTACGCGAGGAAGTTCCGGCTCGCGTTCGTGATCTGCCCGGGCAACCAGGTGTAGCTCTGGAACAGGAACGGCACGAGGATCAGCAGCGCGATCACGACGCTGCCCGACCCGAACGCTGCGATCTGCGTGAAGACGAGCCCCTGCGTGGCCGCGAGCTGCCCCATGCGCTCCAGCCCGATCGCCCTGTCGGCCAGCGCGAGCATCACGAGCAGGTAGATCGTGCAGACGCTCGCCACGATCGGCATCGACCACAGCTGCAGGCTCTTCGCGCGCTTCACCTCCGAACCGATGTACGCCGAGGACTGGTTGAAGACGAGGTTGATGTAGATCCACGTGCCGGCCAGGAGCGTCCACTTCAGGCTGAAGGGGCCGCCTCCGGCGAAGCCCGCCTCCCTCGCCGACTCCCCGAGACCTCGGAGGGCGGCCGGCCCGATCCCCTCGCCGAGCGACGCCGTGATGTCGGCGCGGGACTTGAACAGCCACACCAGCATCACGAGGCCGATCCCGACGAGCGAGACCAGGAACACCACGTTCTGGAAGCGGAAGTACGCCCGCAGGCTGCGCGAGAACACGGCCACCAGGAAGACGATCAGCGCGGTGCCGGCGAGGAAGGTCCCCCACGACGTCGCGAACCACTCCCCGAGGTCCGTCATCCACTGCACGCCCGCCATCTGGCCGACCGTGACGAACAGCGGCGCGAGCCCGAACTGCGCGAAGAACGCCGAGGGCACGCCGCCGTAGATGAACCACCAGACCGTGTTGTTCCAGCTCGACATCATCCCGAGCGCCGGGTGCAGGGCGCGGCTCACGAACACGTAGTCGGCGCCGGACCGCGGCATCGAGGCGGCGAAGAACGCGAACACGAGGCTCGTCGGGATCACGACCAGGAACGTCAGGAGTGCCGTGACGTAGAGGTTCGCGCCCGGATAGAACGCCGTCGAGAAGAGGAAGACGAGCGCCGCCATGAGCCCGAGCGACACGAAGTTGATGTTGTAGATCAGGACGTCGAGCGTCCCCGCCTCCCGGACGAGCCCCGACGCTCGCCGCTCGAACGTCGCAGGCGTGGTCTCAGCAGCCATCGTCCCCCCTCGAACTCGGCAAGTATGGGGAGCGTAGCGCAGCCCTCATCCTCCGCGCTGGCCTGACGGGGTCAGCGGAGCGGAGTCATCCGCGAGATG
>DASQTT010000137.1:0-8610 GCA_035641735.1 Actinomycetota bacterium
TCCTCGAACCGAACAGCATGATCAGGAAAACGATCAGCAGCGCGACCATCCCGATGTAGAAGCAGATCTTCTGGACCTTCGCGTATCCCTCCATCCCGAGGGAGACGAGGTATCCGGCGAGCAGGACCGTGACCGCGCAGACGAAGAACAGGCCGTTGCTGGAGGCGAGGAACTCGGAGACGTCGTCGAGCTTGAAGATCGCCGCCAGCGGCTGGAAGACCTCGACGTTCAGGATGTTGCCGTAGATCGGCGCCCAGTACCAGAGGATGAACCACCAGCCGGTGATCGACAGGACGAACGCGAGGCCGCCGCCGAAGACCCGGCTCTGCCAGACGTAGTCGCCGCCGGCCCGCGGCATCACCGAGATCAGTCCCGCATAGGTCACCACGAGGAACGAGACGAAGACCCCGCTCATCAGCAGGGCCGGCAACACCTGTCCGTCGGGCACGAATGCCAGCACCGACAGGGCGAAGAACAGGCCCAGCGTGACGAAGTTGACCGACATGAACGAGTAGAGGAACGCGTCGAACGTCGACCATCCCTTGACCAGACCCGTCGCCTTGCGCAGGAACAACGCGGGCGCTTCACCGACCGCTGCCATCTGCAGCCCCCTCCCAGAGGTCCACGAACGGCCGACTAGCCGTTCACCAGTTGGTAGTTCTTCACCTTCCGCTTCTTCTCGTCGATCGTGACGACCGCCGCCTGCAGGATCCCCTCCTCGTACGAGCTGCCCGGGTTCAGCGCCAGCGTGGAGCCGATCCGCGCGGACCCCTTGCTCTCGTGGATATGCCCGTGGAGCGACAGCATCGGCTGGTACCGCTTGATCGACTCAGCGACGGACGTGGAGCCCACCGGCCGCAGGGCCTGGCCGCCGGAGACGTAGCTGAGGTCCTCGTTCAGCGCCGGCGCGTTGTCGAGCTTCGAGCCGTACGGCGGGGCGTGGAAGTTGAAGATCGTCGTCGATGGGTCACTCGCGGCCGTGATCGCCCGATCGATCCGTTCCGCGAGCTCCGGCTCCTCGGCCTCGCGGAACGTGTGCCACGGCGTCGGGTTCGTCCACCCCATCGAGACCATCGTGAAATCGCCGAGCTGGATCGGGTGCTCCTCGTCACCGGTTTCGACGACCTTCGCGCCTGCCAACACGTCGTCGATCTCGAACATGTCGTCGTTCGCGGGGCACGCGATCACACGGATCCCCGAGCCGGCGAGCTTCTCCTCGGCCATCGCGATCCACCGCTCCGTCCCCTCGAGCATGACCTCCTTGAAGCGCTTGTCGACGAGGTCCTCGTCCTCCTGCATCGCGACGTACTCCTGATCCGAGACGCGGATCGGGTAGTAGCCGCGGTTCATCACGCGCTTCTCGAACTCGACGATCGCGTCCTCGCCCTCCAGGGTCTCGCGGTGGTCCTGGAGAGAGGCCTCCCACGTCCCGTTCGCGCGCTGGACGATCGGCACCATCGCCTTGCCGGTCACGTCGCCGCCGAGGATCACGGCGTCGGCCCCATAGAAGGAACCCGCGTTCAGGAACTTCTTCCAGCAGATCTCCGACCCGTGGAGGTCGGTCACGAAGAAGAGCTTCACCGGAAGAATCTTGACCGCGGCGGTCCCGGGGCGCAAGCCAGGGTACTCGAGGGGGCAACGCCCCTCAGTGGCCCACCTCTTCGGGCAGCTGGTACCACTGGACCCGGTCGCCGACCTTCGCCCGGAGCTTCCACTTCATCGGCTTGGGGACCTCGTCGCAGTGGGCACGCAGGCGGCGGGCCTGCTCGGCCGGCTCGAACCTCCGGGCTTCCGGCACGACGTCGCCGTGCTCGTCGTCCGCGAAGTGCGCGACCTTGTCGAGGTTCATCGTCACCGTACGCCACCAACCCCAATCGCTCGCCACGACCGAGCCGATCCGGTCGAGGCCGACCGTCTTCGGCTCGTCGCCCGGCGCCACCTCGAACGCGCAGAGCAGGTGGAGGATGTCGTGCACGTCCTTCTGGTTCAGCTCCACGACCTGGAGCTTCGTGAGGAGGAGGTCCGACACGTCCAGGGTGTCGGGCAGGCGATCGATCCGCTCCCGGAACTCGAGCACGTGACACATGTTCAGCCGGTCCATCACGATGTCGACCGACGTCTTCCCGTCCGGCGTCGTGAAGTACATCTGGCGATCGCCGTGCAACGTGTTGAAGTGCCGGTCCCCCTGGAAGCCGCGCTCGGCGAAGAAGTCGATCACCTCACGCTTCCTGGTCGAGACGCAGGCGAAGTCCATGTCCTGGTCGTCGCGAGCCCGGTGCGGGAAGGAAGGGCAGAGGAGCCGCACGGCCTGGCCGCCGATCAGCTTGAGGGGGATGCCTCGGTCGTTCGCGTCTCGGACGACCGTCACCGATCCGTCGAACGCGTCTCGCGGAGGCGCCTCCATGCGCGCGAGCTTACGCTCCCGGTCCCGGCCGCGGGTCCGACCTGCAGCCACGGGAGCGGTGGTGCACACTTGCCTCCGGTGAGCGAGGGACGAGGGTGAGGGGCGTCGGGTTCGACTTCGTGATCGTCGGCGGCGGTTCCGCCGGGAGCGTGCTGGCGAACCGCCTCACCGCCGACCCGTCGAACCGGGTGCTGGTCCTGGAGGCCGGCCGGCCCGACTACCTGTGGGACGTCTTCATCCACATGCCCGCGGCGCTGACGTACCCGATCGGGTGGCGTTGGTACGACTGGAAGTACGAGTCGGAGCCGGAGTCGCAGATGGGCGGCCGACGGATCTACCACGCCCGCGGCAAGGTCCTGGGCGGCTCGAGCAGCATCAACGGGATGATCTTCCAGCGGGGCAACCCGCTCGACTACGAGCGGTGGGCCGCCGACCCCGGCATGGAGACGTGGGATCACGCGCACTGCCTTCCGTATTTCAAGCGGATGGAGAACTGCCTCGCGGCGGCGGCCGACGATCCCTTCCGCGGTCACGACGGCCCGCTCGTGCTCGAGCGCGGACCGGCGACGTCGCCGTTGTTCCGCGCGTTCTTCGGGGCCGTTCAGGAAGCCGGCTACCGGCTGACCGAGGACGTGAACGGCTACCGCCAGGAGGGGTTCGCGCCCTTCGATCGCAACGTCCATCGGGGCCGCCGTCTCTCCGCCTCGCGGGCGTACCTGCACCCCGTCTCGAGCCGCCCGAACGTCGAGATCCGTTCGCGAGCGTTCGTGAACCGGATCCTGTTCGAGGGCACGCAGGCCGTCGGGGTCGAGTACGAACGCGGCGGGCAGCTGCGGCGCGTCCGCGCCGGCGAGGTGATCCTCTGCGGCGGCGCGATCAACTCGCCGCAGACCCTCCAGCTCTCCGGCGTCGGCGACGCGGACGAGCTCCGGGCGCTCGGGATCGACGTCGTGGCCGACGTTCCCGGCGTGGGCGAGCACCTCCAGGACCACCTCGAGGTCTACGTGCAGCACGCGTGTACGCAGCCGGTGTCCGTGGCCCCCGGCCTGGCGCACTGGCGCAAGCCGATCATCGGCGCCCAGTGGTTGTTCTTCCGTTCGGGACTCGGCGCCACGAACCACTTCGAGGCCGGCGGCTTCGTCCGGAGCAACGACGAGGTGGCCTACCCGAACGTGATGATCCACTTCCTGCCGATCGCGATCCGCTACGACGGGTCGAAGCCCGCCGGCGGCCACGGCTATCAGATGCACATCGGGCCGATGTACTCGAACTCGCGAGGGTCGGTGAAGATCGTGAGCACCGACCCACGGGCACATCCGGCGCTCCACTTCAACTACCTGTCGACGGAGGAGGACCGCCGCGAGTGGGTCGAGGCGATCGAGGTGGCGCGCCGGATCTTCTCGCAGCCGGCGTTCGCGCCGTACGAGGGGGGAGAGGTGAGTCCCGGTCCCGACGTCGAGACCGGCGAGCAGATCCTGGACTGGGTCCGCCGCGAGGGCGAGACCGCGTTGCATCCATCGTGCACGTGTCGGATGGGCACGGACCAGATGTCCGTGCTGGATCCGCGGACGATGAAGGTCCACGGGACCGAGGGCCTCCGCGTCGTGGACGCCGCCGCGATGCCGTACGTGCCGAACGGCAACATCTACGCACCGGTGATGATGCTCGCGGAGAAGTCGGCCGACCTGATCCTGGGGAACACGCCGCTGGCTCCGGAGCCGGTCGGGTTCTACCGGCACGGCCGGGAGTCGATCAGCCGGGGCTGACCCGTTCCCGGGTCAACCCAAGCCGAGGAGCAGCAGGCCGCCGACCACGAGGCCGATCCCCACGACCTGGTTCGCGACGATCCGCTCTCCGAACACCAGGATCGACAGGACCACGGCGATCAGCGGGAACACCGCGCTCGCGGCGATCACGATCGAGATGAAGTCCTTCGTCGACCCGATCGAATAGCTCACGACGCCCACCACGTCCGCGGCCCCGGCCAGCAACGCGATCAAGAGCCCGGGACCCGGACGCACGCTCGAGAGCTCCTTCCGGAACATCGGGATCAACGGCAGGTAGAAGGCGACCTGGGCGACGCGCGAGCCCCACAGCCCCGGGATCCACCCCGCGCGCTGCGAGATCCACCCGAGCATGAACCCGGCGACGCCGAACCCGATCGCGGCCGCGATCGCCCACCAGAGCCCGGGGAGCTGCTGCTCGATGCCGTCCCGCAGTTTCTTCAGGTCCGTCGAGACGAGCGCCACGCCGACGACGGCGATCGCGGCGCCCGTCAACGCGAGCGCTCCCGGTCGCTCGCCCAGGACCAACATCGCGAGGCCGACCCCGACGACCGCGTAGCCCGCGCCGATCGGCGAGACGACGGCGACCGGCCCGAGCTCGAGCGCCTTGTAGTGCGTGACGTAGGCGAACGCCGCGAACGCCCCGTTCAGGATCACGAGCCAGACGTGCGGCCCGAGCGCCGCGAGCGGTTCCTCGCTCAACACGAGCACTCCCGTCATGAAGATCGCCGAAAGGAGCTGGCCGGACAGCACCGCCGCGAACGCCCCGATCCGGCGGCCCGAGAGCGCGCCGAAGAAGTCGGCGAGCCCCCATCCGACGGCGGCCGAGAGGCCGAAGATCACGGGCGAGCTTCCGCGAGCGCGTCGACGGCCACGACGGCGCGCTCCCCCACGATCAGCGGGTTGGCCTCGAGCGAAACGAGGCGGTCGCGGAGGTCGTGCGCGGCCTGCGCGACCGCGGTCACCGCGCGCGCCACGGCGTCCAGCGGATGCCGATCCGGATCGAGACCACATCGCTCGGCCTGGGACCGGACGAACCGACGCGTCTCCGCGGCCGTGACCGGACCGGCGAGGAAGGTCGCCTCGCCGCGCTCGGCCAGCGCGCCGCCCGGCCGCATCGTCACGCAGGCCCCGAACCGCGGGTCCACGACCGCGCCGACGAGGATCTCCGCGCCGTCGACCATCTCCTGGATGAGCACCCTCGGCGTCCGCGCGCCCCCCCGCCGGGCCGCATCCAGAACGTCGCCGGCCGCGGCCTCGACCTCGTCGACGGTCGACAGGCCCAGCCGCACACCACCGAGCTTCGCCTTGTGCGGGAGCTCGGCGGCGAGCGCCTTCACCGCGACCGGGAAGCGCAGCTTCGATGCGGCCGCGGCGGCGTCCTCCGGCCGGTCGGCGGCGACCTCCCGAGGCCGCCGGATGCCGTAGAGCGCGAGCAACCGACCGGCACGCTCCTCGTCGAGCGGTCCCGTGACCCCGCGCACGAGCCGCCACGCCGCGGCACGGTTCCGGCCCGCGGCCGACGTCGGCGGCCGCCGGCGCCGCGCCCCCTGCAGGTCCACCAGGGCCCGGATCGCGCCGGCGGCCGCCGCGTGGCCCTGCAGGAACGGGATCGGCTGTGCCCGCATCCAGGCCCTCGCGTCGGCGTCCGAGGCGAGCGGTCCCATCGCCACCGAGGCGAACACGACCCCGGTCTCCCGCTGCAGCTCGCGGACCCGTTCGAGCACCGGCGTGGCCCACACGCCCTCGCCGGGCAGCCTCGGCGGGAAGGCGTCGAACGCGACGAAGCCGACCGACGGGTCGTCGGCGAGCACCTGGAGCGCCCGTTCGTACCGATCGGTCTCCACCGCCGCCTGCCCGGTGACGTCGAGCGGATTGTTGATGGAAGCGAACGACGGGAGCGCCCGGCGGAGCGCGGACCGGGTCGCGCGACCGAGCCCGGGGAGCGCGAGGTCGCGCTCGCCTGCGGCCTCGGCGAACAGCGTGCACGCCCCGCCCGACTGGAGGGCGGCCGCGACGCCGACGGTCCGCAGCTTCCTTCGATGCGACAGCAGCACCGCCGCCTCGAAGAGCTCGACCGGGTCGTCGACCAGGACGGCGCCGCGGGCCCGCAGCCAGGCGTCCCGGAGCTGGGTGTCCCCGGCGAGGGCGCCGGTGTGCGCCACGATCGACCGCCGCGCCGCCTCGCTCCTGGCCGCCGGCGCGCACACGAGGACTGGCTTCCCCGCATCGGCCAGGAGGTCGAGGCCGCGGTCGATCGAGGCTACGTCGCGCATCGTCTCGACGTACGTCGCGACGATGCGCGTCGCCCGATCGGCCGCGGCCCAGGCGAAGAGGTCGCCCAGCCCGAGCACGGCCTCGTTGCCGACGCCCACGAGGATCCGCAGTCCGACCCCTCGGTCCGAGGCCTGCTGTCCGAGCTGCCAGGCGACCGTGCCGGATTGGGAGATCACGGCCATCGACCCGGGCAGCGGCTCGGGCGGCGGCGTCGTCCCGTAGGGCGCCACGCGCTCGACGTGGTTCACGAATCCCTCGACGTTCGGTCCGAGGACCGGCAGCCCGTGCGCCATGGCGCGCTCGCGGAGCGAGGCCTGGAGGGCGCGGCCCTCCTCGCCGGCTTCGGCGAAGCCCGAGGAGACCACCATCACCCCGCGCACGCCCACGGCCGCCAGGTCGTCGATCATCCCCACCGCGACGCGGGCGGGCACCACGAGGACGGCGAGGTCGACGCCCCTGGGCAGCTCCCGAGGCGATCCCAAGCATCGCCGTCCCCAGATCTCGTCGTACTTCGGGTTGACCGGGTAGAGGTCGCCCGAGAACCCGACGTGCTCGAGAGATCGGTGGATCTCCGGCGCCCAGCTGTCCGTGGACTCCGAGGCCCCCACCACGGCGATCGACCGCGCGGCCAGCATCCGGTGGATCCGGGACGGAGCGATCATCGAGCGTCGGTGCGGAACCGCTCGTCGCGCCAGGCGATCGCGGCCTTCAGCCCCCGCTCGACGGTGATGCGGCGGAACTCGTCGCGGGCCGGGAGGTTCGTCGTCTCGATCGCCACGTCGAGCTCCGTGTTGGCGGCCAGCGCCGCGCGGAACCCGGCGACGTCCCACGCGCGATTCACCGCGCGCTTCGTGGCCTGGACGACGAACGGTTCGTTCTTCGCGATCTCCTCGGCGAGCGCGAGCGTGGCGTCGTCGAGCTCTTCGCGGGGAACGACGCGGTTCACCAGGCCGATCCGCAGCGCTTCATGCGCCGGGACCCGATCCTCGCCGGTGAACAGGAGCTCCTTGGCGGCGCGGACCCCGACCACCCAGGGGAGGAACATCGAGACCACACCGGAGCCGAACCGGACGTCGACGTAGCCGAAGTACGCGTCCTCCGAAGCCACCGCCAGGTCGCAGGCGAGCATCAGGTCGGTCCCGCCGGCCAGGCAGTAGGAGTGGACGCTCGCGATCACGGGCTTCGGGTGCTCGACGAACTCGAGCATCCGATCCGTCGACGCCCGGAGCTCGTGGTACCAGGCTCGCGCGTCGAGCTCCCCGGCGGTCGCGTCCTCGTTCAGGTCGTACCCCGCGCAGAAGGCACGGCCGGCGCCGCGGAGGATCAGGACCCGGACCCCTTCCTCGGAGGCCGCCTCGCCGAGGGCCGAGGACATGGCCTCCACCAACTTGCCGTTCAGCGCGTTCAGGGCTTGGGGCCGGTTCATCGTCAGGCGCCGAACGGGTCCCAGGTCCTCCACCAACAGCACGGGCTCGTCCACGAGGCTCCTCTCAGGTCCGAGGTGGCGCGGATGCTAGCGGAGGACCGGGACGAGCCTCCGGTGGCGAAGCACCGGTCGATCGAACGGCACGCTTTCGACCCGAGCGCTTGCGTACAACCGTGAGGGAGGCGTCGTCCGGCTGCCTTCGCGGTCGTGCGGCGGGTAGCCTCCGGGATCGGCGTTCAGACGCAACGAGGAGTCTTCACCCATGGTCTTCCACCCGCGCGATCCCCGGTACCGGACGCTCTCGCGCCGTGATTTCCTCCGGCGGTCGCTCGCGAGCGGCGTCGCGCTTCCGACGGCGGCGGCGCTCCTCGCGGCATGTGAGGGCGAGCCCGCTGCGCCGCCGGACGAAGGCGGCGAGGACACGGTCCCGCGGTTCGGCACGCTCGAGAACCCGGTGACGCTCCAGACCTACGACGACAACGTCCCCATCGACTCCAAGCTCGAGCCCGAAGTGGGCCCTCTGGTGATCTACAACTGGAACCAGTACTTCTGGAAGGCCGTCCTGAAGTCGTTCGGGAAGAAGTACGGCGTCGACGTGCGATACGAGACCTTCAACAGCATGGAGCGGGCGATCGAGAAGATCCAGACCGGTGAGGTGACCTGCGACATCTTCTTCCCGACGATCGACTACCTGCCGAAGATGGTCGCGGAGAGGCTCG